>NZ_AQPL01000430.1:0-1468 GCF_000395345.1 Cupriavidus sp. WS
TTCAGCCCGGCCCGGGCGCGCCCGCCGCTTCCGCTGCCCCTGCCGCCCCCGCCACCACGCCCGCCGCCCCTGCCGCGCCGGCCTGCGCGGCCCCGGCGCCGTCCGCCGGCGCGCCGCCTTCGACCTGCACCGTCACGCGCTGCGTCGCCATGCTGATGCCGTTCTGGTCGAACTTGCGTTTGAGGCGCAGGTTGAACGCGCGCGTGATGTCGGCCTGCATCAACGGCCGCGTCTTGAACTGCGCCAGCACCACCGAGCCGTTCGGGTCGAAGCGGTCCAGGCCGAGCACGTCGAGCCCGGACAGCAGGTTGCGCGCATGGCGGAAATCGCGCGCAATCTCGTTGCCGGTCTCGCGGATCAGCTCCAGCGCGCGGTCGAGATCGCTGCCGTAGGCCACGCCGATGCTGAACACCGCGTAGGCGTAGCCGCGCGACAGGTTCTTGATGGCCTTGATCTGGCTGTATGGCAGCGTGTGCAGCGCGCCCTTGCCGTCGCGCAGCTTGACGGTGCGGATGGTCATGGCTTCCACCGTGCCGGCGTGGTCGGGCAGCTCCACCGAGTCGCCGATGGCGATGGAGTCCTCGATCACGATGAACAGCCCGGTGATCAGGTCCTGCACCAGGCTCTGCGCGCCGAAGCCGATCGCCAGGCCGACCACGCCGGCGCCGGCCAGCAGCGGCGTCACGTTGACGCCGAGGTTGGCCAGCACCACGATCAGCGTGAGCACCAGCAGCGTCACGAACAGCGCGTTGCGCACCAGCGGCAGGATGGTCTTGGCGCGCAGGCTCGGCTGCGCGCCGCGGCCGTGCGCCGGCGCCAGCGTCTGCGTGATGGCGGTATCGATGATCAGCCACAGCAGCCACGCCAGCAGCACCGTGGCGGTCACGCTGAACACCGCCTCGCCGATGCGCCGGCCCAGCGGCGACGACTCCGCGATCGCCAGCAGCGAGGTGCCCCAGATGCGGCTGCCGAGCTCGAAGTACGCCACCCAGATCAGCACCCGCACCACCGCGGTGGCAAAGCGCCAGAAGCGCGCGATGTAGGCCGAGCGCTGGCGGTCGCGCAGGCGCGGCGCGCGCCGCGAGGCCTTGGGCGAGCGCCCGCTCACCAGCGTCAGCAGCAGCGCCGCCACGAACAGCGCGACCGAGGCCACGGTGCGGCGCAGGAACACGTCGGCGTTGCCGGTGGCCATGATGGTGCCCGCCACCGAGGCCAGCACCACCGCCAGCACCGGCAGGTGCCAAGTCGCGCCCACCACGCGCAGCAGGTCCATCACCGTGGGGTGCGCCTGGCGGAAGGCCAGCGGCCGGTTGGCGATGATCTGCCCGACCTGGCGCCGGAAGCGCAGCGCGAAGCAGCCGATCAGCAGCGCCGCGGCGATGTTGGCCACGGTGGAGACCAGCGCCGACAGGTTGGTGCCGAGCGCGCCGACCACGCGCGCGTCGTTGGCCACGTCGCCCAGCGCGGC
>NZ_AQPL01000431.1:0-1520 GCF_000395345.1 Cupriavidus sp. WS
GCCGACCACGCGCGCGTCGTTGGCCACGTCGCCCAGCGCGGCGAGCGCGCCGGTGGCGAACAGCAGGCCGCGCGAATGCCGCAGCAGGTCGCGCACCGCGTGCGCGCGGTGGGCCGAGCTGAACAGCGCGAAGATGACCTGGCACACCGCGCCGAGCACCGCGCCGGCCACCACCGAATAGGCGAGCACCATGCCGGCCACGCTGGCCGGCGAGCGCTTGAAGACGCTGATGGACAGCAGCATGGCCAGGCCGAAGGCCAGCGCCCACGGTATCACCCGGCGCAGCATGTACAGCGCCACGTCGATCCACGACGGCACCGCCGGCAGCTCGGCGCGCGGGGTGTGCTGCGCGAGCCGGTGGCGCACGCGCTTGCCGAGCTCCCACAGCAGCCAGCCGGCCACGAACCACGCGGCCAGCACGGTGGCGAATTCCCCCAGCGACCGCGAGGCCGGCCGGCTGCCGCCCACGGTCAGCGCCGTCCGCCATTCCTCGTCGGCGAAGCCGGCGCGCCAGCGCCAGTAGTGCCACGGGCCCCGGTCCTTGCGCAGCTTGTCGTCGAGATGGTCGACCACCTCGGCCAGCGCGCCCAGCAGGCCCGGCTGCGGCGCCGAGGCCGCGCTGGCCGGCGCCACGCCCTGGCGCAGCACCTGCAGCTGCTCGACCAGCGCCGTGCGGTCCTTGTCGCTCTGCAGCGTAGTGATGACCTGGTCGAGCGACTGCGCGAGCGGCTCGCTGGCCGCCGGCTGGGACGCCGGCGCGGCGGGGGTCGCCACGGCCGCCGCCAGCGCGGCCAGCGCCGGGTTTGCCGCGCCCGCCGCCGGCAGCGGCCAGGCGCACGCCAGCGCCAGCCACAGCGCCGCCAGCAGCCGTGCCGCGAGGGGGATCGACAATCGGTTCGGGAACTTCATCGCCATGGCGTGAAAGCGCATGAAAGCGCGCGGAGGCGCGGGAAGGACGAGCGGCGTTGGGGGAGCGGCGGACATGGCTGACACTGTAGCGCATTGCCCCGCCGGCATGCCTTGCCGCCTGGGCCGCCGGCGTCACACCGGGCCGGCGTCAACGCAAGTGCCGCGCGGGCCGTTGAGTGGGGTATCGCGCATGGCCGGGCCATGCGCCGGACCATGCGCCGGGTTATGGCCGCGTGCCGTCTTCCGTGCAGTCGCCGCTTCGCTGTCCGCTTCGTTGTCCGCTTCGCTGTCGTTTCGCCGTCGTTTCCGCTGTTCCCAATGGCATTGTCATCGCAGGAGCCCGTCATGTCCGCCACGAAAGCCAGGAAGTTCGCCGTCGCCGTTCCCGCCCGCGCAGCGCGGCAAGCGCTGCTCATGCGCCTGGGCCTGCCCATGCTGCTGGCCGCCGCCTTCTGCGTTTCCGTGCCGCTGCTGGCGCGCGCGCAGGCGCCGGCCGGGCAGGTGCCCACCGGCGTGTGCAAGGACGGCAGCAATTATTTCGGCGCCACCAAGAAGGGCGCCTGCGCCGGCCACGGCGGCGTGAAGGAATGGCACGGCCCGGCTGCCGCCAG
>NZ_AQPL01000432.1:0-5957 GCF_000395345.1 Cupriavidus sp. WS
TTCCGTTTTCTGAGACGACCCCTGCCTCGCCGGAAGTGGCGATGCTCGAGAAAAAAAGCCGCCTCGATCTCGGGCGGCTCCAGGGGAGGGCAGGGGGGCGATCACCGCTTGCAATGCACCAGGTCGTCGTTCACCCACGCACTTTCGACCAGGCCGTTTTCGCGCAGCTCGTCGCACGCTTCGCCTACCTGCTCGCGCCACTTCTTCGGCCGGGTGGAATCCGAGCCGCACATCAGCCGGAACGTCTCCAGCTTGAGCGGGTACGGCTCCTTGTGGGTGGCGAAGTAGTCGAACATGCGCCGCGCGGTGGGCGACAGCTTGCGGTACTTCTCCCACACGAATTTCGTGTAGTGGTCGCCGGCGAACAGCACCACGATTTCGGCGTCGATCTCGACCTGGCAGCGCGACGTGCGCTTGCCGCGATCCAGGACGCGGAAGCGCCGGATCAGCGACACCGATTCGAGCCGGCCGATGCGTTGGGATGAGAACTGCATGGCCGACGCCTGGAGCCGCGTCAGGCATTCCTCGGCCCTTGTGTAGTACCGACCGTTGATTGACCAGTCCAAGTCCTGGCAAAGCTCGTAGAACGTGAAGGAAACCGGCTCTCCGAGCGCGGTGCGCTTCGCGTACTCCAGCACCTGGGCGAATACCAGCTCGTCGTCGTCGGCGCGCAGCTCGATCCCGGTGTAGGTGATCTCCACGTCTTTGTTGACGTGGTAGATCGACTGGCCTTGCAGCGCGGCGCGCGGCACCTTCTTGTTGCGGACGGTGAAGATCGCCGACCGCCCGAAGTCGTTGGGCAGTGCCCGCATGTGATCCGGCCAGGGAGCCAGGTCGAACAGCGAGAGCTGCATGTCCTTGATCTGCTGCTTCGTGTGCTTGAGCAAGGCCGTCTGCTTGGCCTCGCTGACCTTCTCGGCCAGCTCACCGCCGGCCGTTCGCTTCTTGGTCGCCATCGCACTACTCCGTTTGTCCTGGGCCAGCGCGCCGATCTGCTCGGCCATCTTGTTCACGGCGGTGCGCGGTTCGGGCGGCAGGCCCATCGTGCGCGCAAGCTCGGCCGATTCCTGCGCCATGCGCTCGGATCGCTCGACGGCGGCACTTGCCGGCGTCGGTAGCTTCGGCGGCAAAGCCGCCTCGTTGTCGCCGGCCGTGGCCGGCAGCTCGAAGAGGGAACCGGCGGGGCGGAAGGCCCCGCCGGCGCTGCCCGAGTCCCTGCGAGCGGCGGCGGTACGGGCGGCAAGGTCGGTGGCGTCGGCTTCGCTAAGCCCGCCCTCGATGAGCTTGCGCCTGTATTCCTGCTCGTTGAACTCGTTCTGCATCTAATCTCCCTCCTAGCATACTGCCCGGCCGTGGCCGGGCCTGGCCTTACTGGCCGCCGCCTGGCGCTTTGGTGTCCAGGTATTCGATTTCCTCGGCGATGAAATCGAAGCCGTATTCGGTCTTGCCGTCCTTCTCGTACTTCGTCGGCTCGATGCGGCCCTGGACGAACACCTTGGAGCCTTTGCCCAGGTACTTGCCCGCGTTCTCGGCCAGGCCGCCGAACGACTTGATGCGGAAGAAGTCCGTCTGCTCCTGCTTCGCACCGGCTGCGTTGCGCCACACGCGATTGACAGCCAGGTCGAAAACGGCGCGGGCGCTGTTTTCGCTATGGCGAACGTCGGTATCGCGGGTAAGATTACCGATAAACTGGAACAGGTTGTGGCTCATTCGTCATGCTCCTTTCGCTAATGGAGTCGTCAGTTTAGCTAAACCTGCGTCCGTGGTCAAGAACTTTAGCGGCTAAAATTTTCTGCCGCCCGCACCGAGAAGGCATACGGGCCTTGTACAACTACATCTTCTTCACGAACGTGCTCCGGCTGCTCGATGAGCGGCACATGACGAAAAAGGAGCTATCGGACAGGTCGGGGGTTTCGATCTCCTTCCTGTCCGATCTCACTACTGGCAAAGCCAACCCCTCCCTAAAGGTGATGGAGGACATTGCGCAGGCCCTTGAAACTCCCCTGCCGCTCCTGCTTGAATCGACCGACCTGGACAAAGAAGCCCTTGACACCCTGGCCGGCGGCAAGGCACCCCGAAGCCTGCCGCCAGGCTTCGAGCGCGTGGCGGCCGTGCTGCCAGAACACCAGGCGTTCATCGTCAAGAAGTGGGGCGAAGCGACAAGGAAGAAACTTAGAGGGAGTTGACGCCAGGATGTGAGAAGGGAAGGGAAGCGGCGCGGAACTGAGCCACAAGAGCCAGCCAAGTTTTAGCCGCTAAAGCCCGCCGGGGTGGCTCAACCCCCGGACAACCCATAACGCAAACGCCACGGGTTCGGCGCGAGGGCGCACGGAGCATGCGCCGCGTTGTCGCCTCTTTCGCCCCTGCAATCCGCGATGCAACGTCGCGGCCGAAGTCACCCTTGTGCGCTTCGGTGTTGCGGTCGAAATTAGTTCGGTATATCGTATGAACCTGTGTAGAATGCGCGAAACGCAACGGCATACAGGGCATACGGAATGACCGACCAGAAACCAGAACACAACAGCATCAAGGAACGGGCGAAGAAGAAGCTCGAACGCGACATGGGGCCGGAGCTGCTGGCCGCCCTCAACGATCCCAAGACCGTTGAAATCATGCTCAACGCGGACGGCAAGCTCTGGCTCGAACGCCTGGGCGAGCCGATGAAGTGCATCGGCACGCTGCGCGTCGCGCAGGCGCAAGCCATCATCGAAACCATCGCGGGCTACCACGGCAAGGAAGTCACGCGCTCCAAGCCGATCCTGGAAGGCGAGCTGCCCCTTGATGGCAGTCGCTTCGCCGGCCAGCTCCCGCCGGTTGTGCCCGCACCCACCTTCGCCATTCGGAAGAAGGCCGTCGCCATCTTCACGCTCGATCAGTACGTCGAACGCGGAATCATGACCGCGCCGCAGCGCGAGGCATTGATTGCAGCGGTGCGCGCGCACCGGAACATCCTTGTGATCGGCGGCACCGGCTCGGGCAAGACCACGCTGGTGAACGCGATCATCAACGAGATGGTGATTCAAGACCCGACCGAGCGGGTTTTCATCATCGAGGACACCGGCGAAATCCAGTGCGCCGCCGAGAACTACGTCCAGTACCACACCAGCATCGACGTGAACATGACGGCGCTGCTGAAAACCACCCTCCGCATGCGCCCCGACCGAATCCTGGTCGGCGAGGTGCGCGGCCCCGAAGCCCTTGATCTGTTGATGGCCTGGAACACCGGGCACGAAGGAGGTGCTGCAACCCTGCACGCAAACAACGCCAAAGCTGGATTGGATCGGCTCGCCATGCTCATCAGCATGCACCCCGATTCCCCGAAACCCATTGAACCGCTTATCGGCGAGGCGGTTCACGTGGTTGTTCATATCGCCCGCGTCGAAGGCTCGCGGCGCATCCAGGAAATCTTGGAGGTTTCCGGGTTCGCCAACGGCCAGTACATCACCAAAACCCTCTGACTAGGAGTTACGACCAATGCAAGCAACCTTCCCGGCATTCCGCCTCAACCGCAACGCCCTGTTCTACATGGGCCTCTTCGCCCTCCTGGCGTTCTTCCTGCTGGCCCCCCAGCACGCATTCGCCTCCGAGGGCACCGGCGGCTCTCTGCCGTATGAGAGCTGGCTGACCAACCTCCGCAACTCCGTCACCGGCCCGGTGGCCTTCGCGCTGTCGATCATCGGCATCGTGGTCGCCGGCGGCATCCTGATCTTCGGCGGCGAACTCAACGGCTTCTTCCGCACGTTGATCTTCATCGTCCTGGTCATGGCCCTGCTGGTCGGCGCGCAGAACATGATGAGCACGTTCTTCGGCCGTGGCGCGGAAATCGCCGCCCTGACCGATGGCGCGCTGCACCAGGTCAAGGTCGCCGCGCTGGACGTGGCCGGCTTCCCCGGCGAAGCCGTCATGCGCTGGGCCGAGCGCGGCCACATCGCGGGGTAAGTCATGGCTCTGCGCGCGATCCCCATCCGTAGGGCCGGCAACCGAGAAAACCTGTTCATGGGCGGGGATCGTGAGCTGGTGATGTTCTCGGGCCTGCTGGCCGGCGCGCTGATTTTCAGCGCCCAAGAAGTGAGGGCAACGGTGTTCGGCATCGCCTTGTGGTTCGGCGCGCTCTTCGCGCTGCGCCTCATGGCGAAGGCCGATCCGAAGCTGCGACACGTGTACCTGCGGCACCGCCGGTACAAGCCGTACTACCCGGCTCGCAGCACGCCCTTCCGTGACAACACGCCGAGTCAAGGGAAGCAATACAAATGATCGAAGCAATCGCAATTGCCATTGCTGTGCTCGGTGCGGTTCTGTTGCTCATCCTCTTTGCCCGCATCCGGGCTGTCGATGCCGAGCTGAAGCTCAAGAAGCATCGCGCCAAGGATGCCGGCCTGGCCGATCTGCTCAATTACGCCGCCGTGGTCGATGACGGCGTGATCGTGGGCAAGAACGGCTCCTTTATGGCCGCCTGGCTGTACAAGGGTGATGACAACGCCAGCAGCACCGAGGAACAGCGGGAAATGGTGTCGTTCCGCATCAACCAGGCCCTGGCGGGCCTGGGGAACGGCTGGATGGTGCATGTCGATGCTGTGCGTCGGCCTGCGCCGAACTACTCGGAGCGGGGCGTGTCATCGTTCCCCGACTCCGTTTCCTTCGCCATTGACGAGGAACGCCGGCGCTTGTTCGAGGGCCTGGGCGCGATGTTCGAGGGCTACTTTGTCCTGACCGTCACGTGGTTCCCGCCAGTGCTGGCCCAGCGCAAGTTTGTCGAACTCATGTTCGATGACGATGCGGTGGCTCCCGACCATACGGCGCGCACTACGGGCCTGATTGCGCAGTTCAAGCGCGAGATCACCAGCCTGGAATCGCGCCTGTCCTCGGCGGTCAAGATGACGCGCCTGCGCGGCCAAAAAGTCGTGTCGGAAGAGGGCAGGGAAGTCACGCACGATGACTTCCTGAGCTGGTTGCAGTTCTGCGTGACGGGCCTCCATCACCCGGTCATGCTGCCCAGCAATCCGATGTACCTCGATGCGGTAATCGGCGGGCAAGAGCTGTGGGGCGGCGTCGTGCCCAAGATCGGGCGCAAGTTCATCCAGGTGGTCGCCATCGAAGGCTTCCCCTTGGAGTCAACGCCTGGGGTGCTCTCGGCCCTGGCCGAGCTGCCCAGCGAATACCGCTGGTCGAGCCGCTTCATCTTCATGGATCAGCACGAGTCCTTGAAGCACCTGGACAAGTTCCGCAAGAAGTGGAAGCAGAAGATTCGCGGCTTCTTCGATCAGGTGTTCAACACGAATACCGGCTCGATCAACCAGGACGCGGCCGCGATGGTCGGCGACGCCGAGGCGGCCATCGCCGAGGTCAACAGCGGCTTGGTGGCGGCCGGCTACTACACCAGCGTAGTCGTGCTGATGGACGAGGATCGGGAGCGCCTGGCGGCCTCCGCGCTCCTGGTCGAGAAGGCCGTCAACCGCCTGGCCTTCGCGGCCCGTATCGAGACGATCAACACGCTCGATGCGTACCTGGGCAGCTTGCCCGGCCACGGCGTCGAGAACGTGCGCCGGCCGCTCATCAACACGATGAACCTGGCCGACCTGCTGCCGACAAGCTCGATCTGGACGGGCAGCGCCACGGCTCCGTGCCCGATGTACCCGCCGCTGTCGCCGGCGCTCATGCACTGCGTGACGGTGGGCGCTACGCCGTTCCGCCTGAACCTGCACGTGCGCGACCTGGGCCACACCTTCATGTTCGGCCCGACCGGCGCAGGCAAATCGACGCACCTGGGCATCATCGCCGCGCAGCTCCGTCGCTACGCCGGCATGTCGATCTACGCCTTCGACAAGGGCATGTCGATGTACCCACTCGCGGCCGGCATCCGCGCGGCCACGAAGGGCAAGAGCGGCCTGCATTTCACGGTGGCCGCCGACGATGACCGCCTGGCGTTCTGCCCGCTCCAGTTCCTCGAAACGAAGGGG
>NZ_AQPL01000433.1:0-17819 GCF_000395345.1 Cupriavidus sp. WS
TTCTGCCCGCTCCAGTTCCTCGAAACGAAGGGGGATAGGGCCTGGGCGATGGAGTGGATCGACACCATCCTGGCGTTGAACGGCGTCAACACCACGCCGGCGCAGCGCAACGAGATCGGCAACGCGATCATGAGCATGCACGCCAGCGGCGCGCGCACGCTCTCCGAGTTCTCGGTGACGATTCAGGACGAGGCGATCCGCGAGGCCATCAAGCAGTACACGGTGGACGGCTCGATGGGCCACCTGCTCGACGCCGAAGAGGACGGCCTGTCGCTGTCCGACTTCACGGTGTTCGAGATCGAAGAGCTGATGAACCTGGGCGAGAAGTTCGCGCTGCCGGTGCTGCTCTACCTGTTCCGCCGCATCGAGCGCGCACTGAAAGGCCAGCCCTCCGTCATCATCCTGGACGAAGCCTGGTTGATGCTGGGCCACCCCGCGTTCCGCGCCAAGATCAGGGAATGGCTCAAGGTGCTGCGCAAGGCCAACTGCCTTGTGCTGATGGCGACGCAAAGCCTCTCCGACGCGGCCAACTCGGGCATCTTGGACGTGATCGTGGAATCGACCGCGACCAAGATTTTCCTGCCTAACGTCTACGCCAGGGATGAGGACACATCGGCGCTCTATCGCCGTATGGGCCTCAACGCGCGTCAGATCGAAATCCTGGCGACTGCCATTCCGAAGCGTCAGTACTACTACGTCTCGGAGAACGGCCGCCGTCTCTATGACCTTGCCCTGGGGCCGATGGCCCTGGCCTTCGTCGGTGCGTCCGACAAGGAATCGGTCGCCACCATCAAGAGCCTCGAAGCCAAGTTCGGCCACGAATGGGTGCATGAGTGGCTGGCCGGCCGTGGGCTGAATCTCAACGACTACCTGGAGGCCGCATGAGCATCGCCGACACCCTCAAGGGCTTGATCTTCAAGAAGCCCGCCAACTCCGCCGAGCCGCGCGATCCGCGCCGCTCGAAGGAACCGCTCGCCGGCGGCCGCCGTGCGGGCGAGGCCGAGAACCCCTACCTGGCCGCGCGCCGCACCTGGAACGATCACGTGGGCAGCGTCGTCTCGCAGCGCCAAACCTGGCAGGTGATAGGCATCCTGTCGCTGTTGATCGCGCTGGCCGGCGTGGGTGGCGTGATCCACATCGGCAGCCAGTCGAAGTTCATCCCCTACGTGGTCGAGGTGGACAAGCTGGGCCAGACGGTGGCCGCCGGCCCGGTGCAGGCCGCAGGGAAGGCCGATCCGCGTGTCATCCACGCCGCCGTTGCGGACTGGATGAGCTGCGCGCGCATGGTGTCGCCTGACGTGGCCTTGCAGCGCAAGTGCGTGTTCAAGGCGTACTCGATGCTCGCCCCCAACGATCCGGCGACGCCAAAGATGAACGAGTGGTTGAACGGCACGCCCGATTCCAGCCCGTTCAAGCGCGCCGAGAAGGAAATGGTCAGCGTCGAGATCAAGACCGTCATCCCGCAAACGCCCGACACCTGGCAAGTCGAGTGGGTGGAAACCACGCGCGACCGCCAAGGCACGCTGAAAGGTCAGCCCGTCACCTGGCGCGCGCTCGTGACTACCTACATCGCCGAGGTCACGCCCAACACCACCGATGAGCAACTGCGGAACAACCCGTTGAGCATCTACGTGCGTGATTACTCCTGGTCCCGCATCCAATGAATTCGAGGTCATCCACCATGAAGAAAACCCTCTCCGCTTTGATCGTGGGCGCTGCTGTGGCGGTGCCCTCCCTGGCTCTGGCCGCCCCTGGCGACGACATTGCCGACAAGTATTTCAACAAGACCAACCCGACGCTGACCGCTCAAGAGCGCGCGGCGCTCGCCATCGCCAAACGGTGGGAAGCGGGGTCGGCGACCGGCATCAAGCCGGTGGCCGGCTCGGGCGGTGCCATCAAGTTCGTGTACGGCGCGCAGCAGCCGAGCATCGTTTGCGCGGTGCTCCAGGTGTGCGACGTGGCCTTGCAGCCCGGCGAACAAGTGAACTCGATCAACCTGGGCGACACGGCCAGGTGGACGGTGGAACCGGCCATCACCGGCAGCGGCGCGACCGAGGTTCAGCACCTCATCATCAAGCCGATGGACGTGGGCCTCGAAACCAGCCTGGTTGTGACCACGAACCGCCGCAGCTACCACTTCCGCCTGCGCTCGCATCGCACCGAGTACATGCCGCAAGTCTCGTTCACGTACCCCGAGGAAGCGCAAGCCAAGTGGGACGCGATCCAGCGCCGCGAGAAGCAGGAACGCACCGACAACACCCTGCCGGCGACGGGCGAGTACCTGGGCGATCTCTCGTTCGACTATGAGCTGTCCGGGTCGGCGAGCTGGAAGCCTGTGCGCGTCTACAACGATGGCCGCAAGACCATCATCGAAATGCCCGGCACGATGCAGCAGACCGAAGCGCCGACGCTCCTGGTCGTGCGCAAAGAGGGCGGCTTGTTCACCGACGACGAAACGGTGCTGGTCAATTACCGCGTGCAGGGCAATCGCTACATCGTGGACACGGTGTTTGACCGCGCGATCCTGATTGCCGGTGTTGGCAGTAGCCAAGACCGCGTGACCATCAGCCGGAGGAAGTGACCATGCGCAAGATCGTCTCTCTCGCGCTGCTCGCCCTCGCCCTGGGCCTCGGCGGCTGCGCAACCACCAGCCAGTACGGCAACTTCGTCCAGTCGGCCGCGCTCGATCAGCAGAAGCTCGCCACCGACGCGGTGCAGCAGCTCGCCACGCTGTACGCGCCGGCGCGCACGCGCCTGGAGCTGCAACAGCCGACGCCCGATCCGTTCGGCCAGGCGCTCGTCAAGTCGCTGCGCGACAAGGGCTATGCCCTCCTGGAGTACGCCCCGGCCGGCGCTTCCACGCAGGCCCCGGCCTCGGCGGCATCGCAGGCGAGCGCACCGGCCACCACGGCCGCGTCGGGCGGCCTGCCGTTGCGCTACGTGCTCGACCAGGCTGGCGACTCGAACCTGTACCGCCTGACCTTGATGGTCGGCAATCAATCCATCACCCGCCCTTACCTGGCGCAAAACGGCACGTTCGCGCCGGCCGGGTACTGGGTGCGCAAGGAGTGACGCCATGACAGAAAACGCCGATCAGATGGCACCTGACGCTTCGCCTGGCGAAGTGTCCAAGAAGGCGGGCGTCCGTCGCGTCAACAACATGCCCATGTACATCCTCGGCGGCGTCCTGCTGTCGTTCGTGCTGGTCATGGCCCTGGTCGCGGCGGATCGCGCGGCCAAGCAGAACGCGCCGGCGGACGGCCCCAAGGAGAAGGCCGGCAACACGTCGATGTTCGCCAAGGAGATCGCAGGCGACAAGACCGGCGGCTTGATCGAGCCGGCAAGCCCGCTCAAGGTGCCCGACATGCCGACCGGCCCGGCGTCGGCTCCGCTGGAGATCGCGCGGCCGTCCAACCCGGACGCGCCGCCGGCCCCGCCGGCCAACCCCGGCAACCCGGGCCAGCCGGTGAACGACGACGAGGCCCAGCGCATCCGCATGGCGAAGATGCAGATGTTCGGCGAAGCCGTGAAGGCCAAGACCACCGTGCGCGTGGATGCCCCGCGTAGCAACGGCTCCGCGCCGGGTGGCCCGAGCACCTACACCGGCACGCCGCAGACGCGCGATGAAATGCTGAACCGCATCGCAGCGGTGCAGCAGCAAATCGACGCGCAGCGCAGCAACGATCCGACCGCCGCCTATCAAGCACGCCTGGCGCAGATTCGCGGCATGGGCGTCGGTGGTGGCGGCGCGGCTCCGGCCGCCGGCGGCATGGGCGCGGGCGGTGCGCCGCAGCTCCTGCAAACCTCGACCAGCGGCGGCGGGCGCAACAGCATGGCGCAGTTCGGCCAAGGTGGGCAGGGCGACCGCTGGAAGCTGGATTCGCAGCCGGAAGCGCCGCGCACACCGTTCGAGCTGCGCGCGGGCTTCGTCGTGCCGGCCACGCTCATTTCGGGCATCAACTCCGATCTGCCGGGCCAAATCATGGCCCAGGTCGCGCAGGACGTGTACGACACACCGACCGGCAAGCACCTGTTGATCCCGCAGGGATCGCGCCTCGTCGGCTCGTATTCGAGCGACGTGGCCTACGGCCAAGCGCGCGTGCTGGTTGCGTGGCAACGCATCGTGTTCCCCGATGGCAAGGCGATGGACATTGGCGCGATGCCAGGCGCGGACAGCGCGGGATACGCGGGCTTCCACGACCAGGTGAACAACCACTATGTGCGCCTGTTCGGCTCGGCCTTCCTCATGTCCGGCGTGACAGCAGGCATCACCTACAGCCAACGCCAGAACCAGGCCACAAACACCTATGGCGCACCGAGCGCCAGCAGTGCCCTAAGCGAAGCCCTCGGCCAGCAGCTCGGCCAGGTTACGGCGCAACTCATCGCCAAGAACCTGAGCATTTCGCCGACGCTGGAAATTCGGCCGGGGTATCGCTTCAACGTCGTGGTCACGAAGGACATGACGTTTTCCAAGCCGTACCGTTCCTTCGATTACTAACGCCATAGGAGAAAAGCACCATGAAGCCGAAGTTTTTAGCCGCTAAATTGGCCCTCGTCATTGCTGTTTCGAGCACGCTGGCGGTCACACCTGTGCAGGCTGGCATCCCCGTCATCGACGGCACCAACCTGTCGCAGAACATCATGACGGCCATCGAATCGGTGGCCCAGACGCTCAAGCAAATTGAGCAGTACAGCACCCAGCTCCAGCAGTATCAAAACCAACTCCAGAACACGATGGCCCCGGCCGCGTATATCTGGGATCAGGCGCAATCGACCATCAACGGGTTGATGAACGCGGTCAACACGCTGGATTACTACAAGACCCAACTCGGCAGCCTGGACAGCTACATCGGCAAGTTCCAGGACGTGAACTACTACAAGAACTCGCCGTGCTTTACGGCGGCAGGGTGCTCCGACGCGGAACGCGCAGCACTTCGGAATGTGGCCCAGCTCGCGAGCGAGTCGCAGAAGAAGGCCAACGATGCCTTGTTCAAGGGCCTCGATAGGCAGCAAACGAATCTCACGGCCGATGCAGCGACGTTGCAGCGTCTTCAATCGGCAGCGCAGGGCGCGCAGGGCCAAATGCAGGCCATCGGCTACGCCAACCAGCTCGCCAGCCAGCAGGCCAACCAGCTCTTGCAGATTCGTGGCCTGCTGATCGCGCAGCAGAACGCGATGGCAACCAAGATGCAGGCCGACGCCGACAAGGAAGCCCAGCAGGCGGCAGCGGCCGCACAACTGCGCCAGGGCAGCTACCGGGCCAGCCCGGCGCGCACCTGGTAAGGGGGATTCATGAAAGCAATCAAGGCTCTGTCCTTGGCCTCGGCCGCCCTCGTGGCGGCCTTGGTCGCCGGCTGCGACAACAAGCCGGCCACGGCCCCCATGCCGGAAGTGAACGACGAGAACTGCAAGCCCGAGAACATCGCCAAGATCGAGGACAAGGGCGTCCAGCAGGCTTTTTCGTCGCTGTGCTTGCGTCGTGGTGGGGATTTCAAGCCCAGCCCGAAACGCGAATGGTGAGGTGCTGACGATGAGAATGCCAGCCAATCTAAAAACCCTCGCCCTGCCGCTGTTCGTCTGGCTGGCGTTCTTCGCGGTCGATGCCCACGCGGCCATCGACAACGCCGGCGTGTTCGATAGCGTGCTGGATCGCTACCAGGCCGCCGCGAGCGGCTGGGCCGGTGTCATCACCACGGCCGCAACCTGGCTCTTCTGGACGCTGGTTGTGATCTCGATGGTCTGGACGTTCGGCATGATGGCCTTGCGCAAGGCCGACATTGGCGAGTTCTTCGCGGAGTTCGTCCGCTTCACGATCTTTACCGGCTTCTTCTGGTGGGCGCTAACCAACGGCCCTAACTTCGCCTCGTCCATCTATGCGTCGTTGCGGCAGCTCGCCGGCAACGCGACGGGCCTGGGCAATGCTCTGTCGCCCTCGGGCATCGTGGACGTGGGCTTTGCGATCTTCGACAAGGTGATGGATCAGTCCTCGGTGTGGTCGCCGGTGGACAGCATGGCCGGCATCCTCATGGCCGTGGCGATCCTGGTCATCCTGGCCCTGGTCGGTGTGAATATGCTTCTGCTGCTCGCGTCGGGCTGGGTGCTCGCCTACGGCGGCGTGTTCTTCCTCGGCTTCGGTGGTTCGCGCTGGACTTCCGACATGGCGATCAACTACTACAAGGTCGTCCTGGGCGTGGCCGCGCAGCTCTTCGCAATGGTGCTCCTGGTGGGCATCGGCAAGACCTTCCTCGATGACTACTACTCGCGCATGAGCGCCGGCATCAGCCTCAAGGAAATGGGCGTGATGCTGATCGTCGTCATCATCCTCTTGGCGTTGGTCAACAAGATTCCGCCGCTCATCGCCGGGATCATCACCGGCGCGAGCGTGGGCGGTGCCGGCATCGGCCAGTTCGGTGCAGGTGCTGCGTTGGGTGCCGCAGGCATGGCAGCAGCAGCGGCCGCGACCAGCGGCGCCGCTCTGGCCGCCGGCGCAGCCTCGGCCGCCGGTGGTGCCTCTGCCGTCATGGCCGCCTTCTCGAAGGCCAATGAGAACGTGTCGGCAGGCACGGACGTTATGTCGGCCTTCTCGGGCGGCGGCAGCTCGGGCGGCGGTGCGGGCGGCGGCGGCGACGCCGGCACCGGCAGCACGCCCTTCGCTCAGGCTGCGGGCTTTAGCGGCAGCTCCGGCGGTGGCTCTTCGTCGGGTGGCGGCAGCCCCTCGACCGGCAGCAGCTCGGGCAGCTCGAAGGGCGGCGATAAGGGCGGCGGCAAAGCCGACGCCGGCGGCCAGGGCAGCAGCTCGACGGCCAGCACCGGCAGCAGTGCCGACAAGGCCGCCAAGAACGAACCCAAGCCCGCCGGCGGGGCAGGGCAAGGGCAGCAGGCCGCACCGGGCAGCACCGGCCCCGGCTTGCTCGCATCGGCCGCATCGGCCCTCGGCACGGCCGGCCGCATCGCCGCCGACGCCGGCGCGAACTTGGCGAAGGGAACCGCCGATGTTGCCAAGGCCAAAGCCGCGAGCCTGCGCGAAGCCGCAGCCGAGCGGATCGCCGACACCACTGGCGGAAAGATCGCCGCCGCGATCAAGGCGCAAGGAAGCGGCACGGCCGAGAACATCGACGTGCCCGACCAGCAGCCCGCGCCGAGCTTCGGCGACAACAGCCTGGCAGGCGGCCCTGCCGATGCCGATCCCGAGTCCGAAGTAGCTGCGTTCGCCAACCGCGAGCAAGGCCGCGACGGCACAACTGCGTAACCAAGGAGAGTCCAACCATGAAGAAGAAACTGTTTGCCCTGGCCGCCCTCGTGGCAGCCCTCGGATCGACCGCCGGCACGGCCAGCGCGCAAGACGTGCTGACCGGCGACACGCGCCTGGCCTGCGAGGCGATCCTGTGCCTGTCGTCGGGCACGCGCCCGAGCGAATGCACGCCGTCGCTGTCGCGGTACTTCAACATCACGAAGCGCAAGCTGTCGGACACGATCCGCGCCCGCCTGAACTTCCTCCAGCTTTGCCCGGTGGCGAGCCAGACGCCGGAAATGCAGTCGCTCGTGTCGGCGATCTCGCGCGGCGCTGGCCGGTGCGACGCGCAGTCGCTGAACTCGACGTTGGTGATGTGGACGGGCGGCTACGACGATGGGCGCACGTACATCAGCAACCAGTTGCCTGACTACTGCGGGGCCTACACCGGCCACGCCTACACCGACTTCGCCAGCAGCGGCACGCTGCCGCGCTATGTCGGGACGCCAGAGCGGGGCGGGTATTGGGTCGAAGCGCGCGACTATGACCGCGCCTTGGCCGAGTACAACGAACGCATCCGGCGCGAGGACGAAGAGCGCCGCCGTCAGTCCTGGCTGAACTGAGGGAGGGGAGGGCATGCCGTTCTTCGCCGATCTGCCGCCGCAGCTCCAGGAGCGCGTCGTCTGCTCGATCTCGGCCGCCGTCAAGTACGAGGTGCCGGTCAACATCGTGTTGGCCGTCGCCGAGAAAGAGGGCGGCAAGCCGGGCCAGTGGGTGCGCAACTCGAATGGCACGCATGACGTTGGCCCGATGCAGTTCAACACCGCGTACCTGGGCGACCTGGCCCGATACGGCATCACGGCGAACGATGTGGCGGCTGCCGGCTGCTACTCGTTCGACCTGGCCGCCTGGCGGCTGCGGATGCACATCCGCAACGACAAGGGCGACCTCTGGACGAAGGCGGCGAACTACCACTCGCGCACGCCGCAGTACAACGCGGTGTACCGGGCCGACTTGATGCGCAAGGCGTCGAAGTGGGCCGATTGGCTCGAAGCTCGGTTCGTCACGCTTGACGTGACGAAGGCCGGGGCCACGCCCTCGACGCCCAGCCAGCCCGCGACGGTGGCCCAGCGGGCGACGCCGGCGGCCAGGCCGGCACCAGCACCCCAGCAGGCCGCCCCAGCGGCCGCAGCAGCTCGCAGCGTGTCGGTGGCCGGCTACGTGCCCCGCACGGTGTCTTTCAACACTTCACGCGAGGGGTCGGCCGAGTAGGCCGGCTCTTCCGATTTAGCGGCTAAACATGGACAAATTCCACGCCTTCATGATGCGGTACACGCTGGGCGTCGGCCGGTTGCTTCAAGCCTATTGCAAGTGGGCGGAAGGGCAGGCCAAGAACCAGCTCGATTTGCTTCTGCTGGGCCTCGGCCCGATCTTCGCCTTGGGCCTTCTGCTGTGGGCGCTGCCGGCGTGGATCGGCAAGCCCATCGCCTTCGTGCTCTCACTGCCAGCGCTCTACATCATCTTCCTGGTGCTGCGCGCCTACGCGATTCGCGGGGGCCGGCGCTGATGAAGGCCCTGCGGATTCCTGATGGAACCGTCGAAGCGTTGAAGTGGCTCGCACTGGTTCTCATGACCGGCGATCACGTCAACAAGTACCTGTTCAACGCGACGCTGCCGGTGCTGTTCGAGGCCGGCCGCGTGGCGCTCCCCCTTTTCGTGTTCGTCCTGGCCTACAACCTGGCCCGGCCGGGCACGCTCGAACGCGGCGTGTACGGCCGCACCATGTCGCGCCTGGCGATGTTCGGCGCGCTGGCCTCCGTGCCCTTCGTGGCCCTCGGCGGCCTGTACGCCGGTTGGTGGCCGCTCAACGTGATGTTCACGCTGCTGGTCGTCACGGCCACGGCTTACCTGGTCGAACGTGGCGGCAAGCTGCACCTGGCGGCCGCCGGCGTGGTGTTCCTGGTCGGCGGCAGCTCGGTCGAATATTGGTGGCCGGCCGTGGCTTTCGGCCTGGCGGTGTGGTCGTACACGCGCCGGCCGAGCTGGGCCGCCGCGGCGGTCGCGGTGCTGGCCTGCGCGGCCCTGTGGTTCGTCAATCGCAACCTGTGGGCCTTGGCAGCCCTGCCGGTGCTCTTCCTGGCCTCGCGGGTGGATGTGCGCGTGCCGCGCCTGCGCTGGGCCTTCTACGCCTATTACCCGCTGCACCTGGCCTCGCTCTGGTTGATCCGCATCCCCATGAGCAAGGCCGGCTACCTGTTCTTCTGATTGGAGTCCTGCCCCATGCGAAAACCCGTTCTTCTGGCCCTCTCTCTGGCGTTCCTGGTCAGCGCGCAAAGCGCACTGGCCGCCGGCGACGCCGGCAACTTCGGCACGCCGATCAAGTCCGGCGTATCGGTGTCCTTCCCCGACAGCAGCGCGACATTCCAGCCGACGCCAGAGGCCCTGGAGCTGCTGGCCGACGCTAGGAATGCGGCGATCATCTACATCAGCGGGCGCACCAGCACACTACGGCCCAGCGCGGCCGATGAGGCCCTTGCACTACGCCGTGCGCTCTCGGCCAGGTCGTACTTGGTGGCGCGCGGCGTCTCGCCGCTCAAGATCATGGTGAACTTCGCATCGGCCGCCGATTTCGTGGCAGACAACTCGACGGCCGAGGGCCGGCGCGAGAACCAGCGCGTGGACATTGAGGTGGTCTACATCCCCACCTACTGAGCGATCCGGCATCGCCATTCCTGGCGGTGCTGCAGGTCGCTCCAGCAGCTTCGCATCGTCGGCTCTGACGATGCAGGCCCGGCCGGCTTCCCTTGACAGCATCGCCATTTCTGACGATGCTGGCCAAGTCCCGATTTACTCCAGGAAGAAGGCCATGAGATACCCCGGCGGCAAGGGCGGTGCCGGCGTCTACCAGACGATCATCAACAACATCCCGCCTCACGACACGTACATCGAAACGCACCTGGGCGGCGGCAACATCCTGGAGCGCAAGCGGCCCGCTGCCCGCAGCGTCGGCATCGACGTTGATCCCGAGGTGATCGAGGTCTGGCAGCAGCTCGACGTGCCCGGCCTGGAGCTGCACCACGGCGACGCCGTGGCCTGGCTGGAGTCCCACCAGTTCACCGGCTCCGAGTTCGTCTACGCCGATCCGCCCTACGTGATGGACAGCCGGCGCGGCGGCAAGCTATACCGCCACGAATACGACGACGCCGACCACGTGCGGCTGCTCGACGTGCTGGCCGGCTTGCCGTGCGCGGTGATGGTGTCGGGCTACAGCTCAACGATCTATGACAGCTCTCCCTTGGCGTCATGGAGAACCATCGACTTCAACGCGATGACGCGCGGCGGCATCGCTATCGAACGGCTGTGGATGAACTACCCCGAGCCGGCCGAGCTGCACGATCTGCGCTACCTCGGCAGCAACTTCCGCGAGCGCGAGCGCATCAAGCGGAAGAAAGCCCGCTGGCAAGCGAAGCTCGCCAAGCTCGATCCGCTGGAGCGGGCGGCGATCATGGAATGCCTGCGCGAGCTGGAGGCGGCCGAGTAGGTCACGCCTGCGCCTGGTTGTGCAGCGCCCATACGCGCTTGACCTGGCTTTCACTGCACCCGGCCAGCCTGGCCGTCTCTGGAATGCTGTGGCCTGCGCTGCGCAGCGCCACGATGCGTTCATGCACCTTTGTGTTGGCCTTGCGGCCGGTGTAGCGGCCGGCGTCCTTCGCCAGCTCGACGCCCTGCCGCTGCCGCTCGCGGCGATCCTCGTAGTCGTCGCGGGCCATCTGCAACGCCAGCTTCAAAAGCATGTCCTGGATCGACTCCAGCACCACCTTTGCCACGCCCTTCGCCTCGGCGGCCAGGTCGGATAGATCGACCACGCCAGGGACAGCCAGGCGCGCGCCCTGGGCGCGGATCGAGGCCACGAGGCGTTCGGCCTCGGGCAGCGGCAGGCGGCTGATGCGGTCGATCTTCTCCGCAACGACGACTTCACCGGGTTGCAGGTCGCCGATCATGCGCAGCAGCTCGGCGCGATCGGCGCGAGCGCCCGAAGCCTTCTCGCGGTAGATGCCGGCGACGTAGAAGCCGGCGGCCCTGGTGCTCTCCACGATGGCGGCCTGCCTGGTCAAGTCCTGCTCGTCGGTGCTGACGCGCAAGTAGATGCGCGCGACCTTGAAAGCGACGCCGGCGGCCTGGTGCTCGGTCGGCGTCCGCATGATGCGGTCGGCACCTTCGACCAGGCCATCGCCGCCGACGCGCAGCGGTGGCGTCTTGGCGAGCGCCTGGCGCGCTGCGCGTGACTGGCGCGGCATGGCCGCAATCTGTGTTTCCTGGGCGGTGCGCGGCGTGATGATCGCGCTGCGCTTCGCCTTGGTCTTGCCTGGGAAGTAGCCGTTGCGGCTGGTCATGGGTTCCTCCGGTCATTTTGGGTATACGCAAAGTGTCCGGTCATGCTACCCCCGGCCAAAAAGGCCGTCATGCGATTTATCTGTCATTTTCAGAAGACGAATGCACGAAATATCAGAAGTCGACCGCACGGTCTTTTCTGATGTTGCGGACGCATCAGAAAACGGAAAATTGAGCTCGCTAATCCCTCACTCACCCAGATTTTTGACTGTTCGTGGTAATTTCACCATGGCAATTGCAATTGCCCAACCCTTGCAAAATGCCGCACGCCTCTACAGGTCGAGAGCCAGAACACTTTTCGCGCAAATCAACTAGGTGCCGCTTTAACCGCAACAACGCTTCCACTCGCACTTCCACTTGCTGGATATGGGTGTCCAGTAGCGCATTGACCTCCCCACAGTCCTGCATTGGGTTGTCTCGTAGACCCAGCAATGCTCGAATCTCGCTCAACGTCATGTCCAGAGAACGGCAATGGCGGATGAATTGCAAACGCTCGATGTGAGCATCACCGTACAGCCGGAAGTTGCCACCGCTACGTGCCGGCTTTGGCAGAAGCCCTTCCTTCTCGTAGTAGCGGATGGTCACGACCTCGCACCCAGAGCGCTTGGCGAGGTCGCCAATTCTGATTTCCATGCCTCAATCTCCATTTATTACTTGACTCTATAGTTACTATAGAGTTTTTAATGGAGCTTGCATAGACGATTTGAAGGAGTTATCCATGAGCGAATGCGCTTCAAAGGGGTGTGGCTGCACGACTGAGCCGATCATCCAACCCACGGCACCGGCCCCGCTGGCAACCGGATCGGCTCAAGCGGTGTACCGCATCGAGAACATGGATTGCCCCACGGAAGAGGCGCTGATCCGAGGCAAGCTGGCTGGGCTGGCGGGTGTGGTTGGTCTTGAGTTCAACCTGATGCAGCGTACCTTGGCCGTGCGACACGAATTGCCTTCGTTGTCTCCCGTCGAGCAGGCGCTGAAGGCCATCGGCATGCAAGCTGTGCGCATGGATCAGGCGTCGGCCGAGCAGACGACCAAGCTGTCCATTGCCAAGATGGATTGCCCGACCGAAGAGACGTTGATCCGCAACAAGCTCGGCACCGTGGCCGGTGTTGCTGATCTCGATTTCAACCTGATGCAGCGCACGCTGTCGGTACGCCATGCGAACCAGGTTCTGCCAGACGTGCTCGTGGCACTGCAAGCGCTTGGATTCGAGGCGCAGGTCGTGGACACGGCAGAGGTCGCATCTCCATCCGCCGCCCCTGTGACCACGCCGACCAACTGGTGGCCGCTGGGCATCTCCTTGGTCACTGCATCGGCGGCCGAAGCGGTCTACTGGTTCCACGACGGCAATCATTGGTCAGTCGTCATTCTGGCGCTTGTCGCGGTCTTGACGGGGGGGCTGTCCACCTACAAGAAGGGCTGGATCGCGCTCAAGAACCGTAACCTCAACATGAACGCCCTGATGTCGATTGCCGTCACGGGTGCTATGTTCATCGGCCACTGGCCCGAAGCTGCGATGGTAATGGTGCTCTTCGCGCTGGCCGAGGTGATCGAGGCCAAGTCATTGGATCGCGCCCGTAACGCCATCCGTGGACTGCTCGACCTGACCCCGGAGCAGGCCACGGTGCAGCAGCCTGACGGCACTTGGCGAGAGGTGAGCGCCAAGCAAATCGCCGTCGGCAGCCGCGTCCGGGTCAAACCGGGCGAGCGCATCGCGCTCGATGGTGAGGTGCTAGAGGGCCGCTCTACGGTCAACCAAGCCCCGATCACGGGCGAAAGCCTGCCGGTCGAGAAATCTCCCGGTGATCCGGTGTTCGCTGGGACGATCAACGAATCCGGCTCGTTCGAATACCGCGTCACTGCCGTGGCCAGCAGTTCCACTTTGGCCCGCATCATTCACGCGGTAGAGGCTGCGCAAGGTAGCCGTGCACCGACCCAGCGTTTTGTCGATCAGTTCGCCCGCTGGTACACGCCCCTCGTTTTCGCCCTGGCCATCGCCGTTGCACTGCTGCCCCCGCTTCTCATGGGCGCGGCATGGATGGACTGGATTTACCGTGCATTGGTTCTGCTGGTGGTCGCCTGCCCGTGCGCACTGGTGATCTCTACACCGGTCAGCATCGTCAGCGGCCTGGCCGCCGCCGCTCGCCACGGCATTCTCATCAAAGGTGGCGTCTATCTGGAAGAAGGCCGCAAGCTGCGCTGGCTGGCTCTGGACAAGACCGGCACGATCACGCACGGCAAGCCCGCACAGACCGACTTTGTCACATGGGGCAATGCACTCGCCTCGGACAGCCGCAGCATCGCTGCCAGTCTGGCGGCCCGCTCAGACCATCCTGTATCCAAGGCGGTGGCACAGGCCGCGCAGACGGACGGGGTTGCCTTGCTCGACGTGGCCGAATTCAACGCGCTGCCCGGTCGGGGTGTGCAAGGCCAAATCAACGGTGCGACCTACCATCTGGGCAACCACCGGATGCTCGAAGAGCTGGGGCAGTGCACACCAGAGCTGGAGCAGCGCATCGCTGCGCTGGAAACCGCTGGCAAGACCGTCGTGATGTTGGTAGGCGCAAAAGGGGTACATGCCTTATTCGCCGTAGCGGACACCATCAAGGACAGCAGCAGGAGCGCTATCGCCGAGCTGCACGCACTGGGCATCAACACCATGATGCTGACCGGCGACAACCCCCATACGGCACAGGCCATTGCCGCACAAGCCGGAATCGACCGTGCGCAAGGCAACCTACTCCCAGATGACAAATTGCGCGAAGTGGAGCAACTGGCCCGAAGCGGCAAGGTTGGCATGGTCGGTGATGGCATCAACGATGCACCGGCCTTGGCGCGTGCGGATATCGGCTTTGCCATGGGAGCCGCTGGCACCGACACCGCCATCGAAACGGCTGATGTGGCGCTGATGGACGATGACCTGCGCAAAATTCCGACCTTCGTGCGCCTGTCGCGTGCGACGGCGCAGGTGCTGATGCAAAACATTGTGCTGGCCCTTGGCATCAAGGCAGTCTTTCTGGTGCTCACCTTCACGGGTCACGCGACCATGTGGATGGCTGTGTTTGCTGACATGGGGGCCAGCTTGCTCGTCGTTGGCAATGGCTTGAGGCTGTTGCGCCGATGAGCTGGAAATTCTTTCTCTATGACTGGGGTGGTCTGAACATCGCGATGTTTCAAGCCATCAACACGGGTACGCCTGCCGCGCTGGGGCCGCTGGCGTGGTTCTTCAGCCTCGTGGGAAGTTACTGGACAGCGCCGCTGATGCTGCTGGGTCTGTGGTGGTGGTCGAAGTCGGCCACCAACCCGACGCATGGCAGGGCCGTTCGGCATCGCCTTATTGGTTTTAGCGCGGCCTTCTTGCTGGCGTTACTGGCCGCCACCATCTTGAAGCTATGGCTCGACTTTCCACGCCCGCCTGCCGTCCTTGGCGACATGGTGCGCGTCATCGGGGACATCGAGCTTCACTACAGCCTGCCCAGCGGGCATGCCACCTATGCCGCGCTGGTGGTCGGCGCGCTCTGGCCTTTGATAGGCCGTCGTGGCCGCATCGGCTTGGTGTTGTACGCCGCATTGGTCGGTTGGTCACGCATCGCAGCCGGAATGCACTTTCCTGCCGATGTGCTGGCGGGGTGGGTACTTGGATTGAGTTGCACGGCGCTCGCCGGGTGGCTGATGCCGCTGGCCGTCCCTGTGTGGCAATCGGCTCGCCGCACATCGACTTGGGTCTGGTTCGCAGTGGCCGCCAGTGCTGTCATGACCGATCAGCTCGCAAAGTTCGCCATCACCCGCACGTTTGCCTACGGTGAACAGGTCGAAGTCACGCCCTTCTTCAACTTCGTCCATGTCCTGAATCCCGGCGCGGCATTCAGCTTTCTGGCGAACGCTGGCGGCTGGCAACGTTACTTTTTCATCACGCTGGGCCTGGTCGTTTCTGCTTGGCTGGGACGCATGCTGTGCCAGCAATTGCCCCGTCTCGAAGCGATGGGATACAGCCTGATCCTCGGCGGTGCGCTGGGCAATGTCGCGGATCGTGTGCTGCGTGGACAGGTTGTTGATTTCCTTGACTTCCATTGGCGACTTGCGCACTGGCCCGCCTTCAACCTCGCTGATGTGGCGATCACGTCGGGCGCTGCTTTGCTCATCACGCAGATGCTGACCCAGGGAAAGAAGATGGACACAGATTCAATTGAGAATTATAATCATTCACAATGATATGACCTGAGAATTCCCATGACTTGCCGAGCAACCTATCGCTGGCTGATGACTTTGCTGTTGGCGACTTGCGCGTTGATTGGCGGGCCAAGCTACGCAGCCGACACCACTGAACTCAAAGCCAAACAGATTTGGCAACTTCTGGACTACGTAGCCGTCGATTACGGCGGCGCAGTCGCCAACGGTGCTGTCCTGAAAGCGTCGGAGTACGCTGAAATGCAGGAATTTGCCGTTACAGCCGAGCGTCAACTGGGAGAACTTCCTGACCAGCCCGATAAGGGCATCTTGTTGCAACAAGCGACCGCGTTGCGTGCTGCGGTAGCTGCCAAGGCCGATCCGGCCAGCGTGGCGAAACTGGCGCATGTGCTGTCCAGTGCGGTGCAAAAGGCGTACCCGTTTCCTGTCGCGCCGACTGCCATGCCGGTCTTGGCGAAGGGAGGACAGTTGTTTCAGGTGCAGTGTGCGGCCTGTCACGGTCAGCAAGGGCGCGGTGATGGCCCGCTGGCGGCATCGCTGAACCCTAAGCCGACCGCATTGGCCGATCACATTCGGGCGCGTGAGCGCAGCTTGTTCGCGCTACACCAGATCATCAGCAACGGTGTCCAAGGCACCGCCATGCAGGGCTTTGGCGCGTTGTCGGATGAAGACCGATGGGCATTGGCGTTCTTTGTTGGCACGCTGCCCTATACGCAAAGCGACAAGGACGAAGGAGCCAAGCTTTGGCAAGCCAACGCGCAGGTTCACCAGAAGCTCGCCAGTCTGGATGTGCTGACGCAAACATCGGAGCATGTCTTGGCGGACAGGCTGGATGAGCCATCCGCCAAAGCCCTGACCGCCTATTTGCGCGCCAATCCGAGCGCGCTGAACATCAACAGTCCGAAGGGCACCGCGATTGCCAAAGCTAAACTCAGTGAGAGCGTGACGGCATTGCTGGCTGGTGACCGTGCAGGCGCGACCAAGCTGGCCTTGTCTGCTTACCTAGACGGCTTCGAGCCAGTCGAACCGGCGTTGGCCACCCGCAATCGGCCGCTGTTCGAGAAGATCGAAGCCGCGATGGTGTCTTATCGCGCCTTGGTTGCCAAAGGCACACCCGCTGACGTTCAGACGGCCCAGCAGCGGTTGCAGGGACTGCTGGATGAAGCGGACAAGGTACTTGCTCCCTCCGAAGACGATGCTGCGGCGGCCTTCATCGGTGCGTTGACCATCTTGCTACGTGAAGGATTGGAAGCCCTGCTGGTGGTCGTTGCCATGCTTGCATTTCTCAAGAAAGCCGAACGGAAAGACGTATTGATCTACGTGCATGCAGGCTGGGCGTCCGCGCTGGCCGCAGGCGGCATTACATGGGCCGTGGCAACCTACTTGGTGGGCGTCAGCGGGGCGAGCCGCGAACTGACGGAAGGGTTCTCGTCACTCTTTGCTGCCGTGGTCTTGCTGGGTGTGGGCATGTGGATGCACCAGAAGAGCGTTGCTGGCCGCTGGCAGGTCTATCTCAAGGAAAAGCTGTCCTCGGCGCTCAACAAACGCACGGCTTGGTTCTTGTTTTCGCTGGCCTTCGTTGCCGTCTACCGTGAAGTGTTTGAGACGGTGCTGTTCTATGCTGCGCTCTGGACAGAGGGAAATGGCTGGCCCCTGCTGGCAGGCTTGGGCACCGGCATGGGAATCCTGGCCCTGCTTGCAGCCGTGCTGCTGCGCACCAGTGCGCGCCTGCCGATTGGCCAGTTCTTCGCTGCCAGCTCACTGCTGGTGGCCATACTTGCCGTGGTCTTGGCGGGAAAGGGTATTGCGGGACTGCAAGAGGCCGGGTTGTTGCATACCAGCCCGATTGCGATCCCACGCATCGACCTACTAGGCATCTATCCGTCGTGGCAAACACTCTCAGCGCAGTTCGCCGTGTTAGTCATCGTTGTAGTGGCCTTCACGATCAATTTGCGTTCGTCTCGTCAGACGGCAATGCAGCAAAACTAAGAGCTTATCCGTAAATTAT
>NZ_AQPL01000434.1:0-22618 GCF_000395345.1 Cupriavidus sp. WS
GGGCCCTGGCGCGCTGGCGGTGTTACTTGCCGGCCAGGACCTGAACGGGTGTCAGGCCGCGGTTGCCGTCGGCAGCGGGGTCGTCCGCTTCTTCGGGCACCGGCGCGCCGATGGCGCCTTCGCTTTTGGCGACGACGGCGGTGGCAATGGCGTTGCCAAGCACATTGGTGACGGTGCGGCCCATGTCGAGCACGTGGTCGATGCCCAGCACCAGCAGGATGCCCGCCTCGGGCAGGCCGAACATCGGCAGCACGGCGGCCACCACCACCAGCGCCGCGCGCGGCACGCCGGCGATGCCCTTGCTGGTGACCAGCAGCACCAGCAGCATGGTGACCTGCTGCGCGAGCGAGAGGTGGATGCCGTACACCTGCGCCACGAACAGCGCGGCGAACGAGCTGTACATGATCGAGCCGTCGAGGTTGAAGGAGTAGCCCAGCGGCAGCACGAAGCCGGTGATGCGCTCCTTGACGCCGAAGCGGCCGAGCTGCTCGATCACCTTGGGGTAGGCCGATTCGCTGCTGGCCGTGGCGAAGCCGATCATCAGCGGCGCGCGCACCATCCCGAGCAGGCGGAACACGTCGCGGCCCAGGAAGAAGTAGCCCCCGGCGATCAGCGCCGCCCACAGCAGCGCCAGCGACAGGTAGACGCTGCCGAGCAGCTTGGCGTAGACCACCAGCACGCCCAGGCCCTCGGCGGTGATGACCGCGGCGATGGCGCCGAACACGCCCACCGGCGCGAACGCCATCACGTAGTTGGTGACCTTGAGCATGACGTGGCCGAGGCCGTCGATGGCGGCCAGCAGGGGCTTGCCCGCGCCGTCCTTGACGGTGCCCAGCGCGAAGCCGAAGAACAGCGAGAACACCACGATCTGCAGGATCTCGTTGGTGGCCATCGCCTCGACGAAGCTCCTCGGGAACATATGAGTGACGAAGTCGCCCAGGCTCAGCGCGCCGGTCTTCAGGTTGGAGGCGGCGTCCGCCGGCGGCAGCGCCAGGTTCATGCCCTGGCCCGGCGCCAGCAGGTTGGCCATGACCAGCCCCAGCAGCAGCGAGGTGATCGAGGCGGCGAGGAACCACGCCATCGCCTTCAGGCCGATGCGGCCCACGGCGCGGCCGTCGCCCATGCCGGCGATGCCGCTGACCAGCGTGGCGAACACCAGCGGCCCGATGATCATCTTGATCATGCGCAGGAACACGTCGGTGAGGATGGACAGGTAGCCGGCGATGGACTTGGCGGCGGCGGGGTCCGGCGCGAGGTGGTTGGCTGCCGCGCCGGCCAGCACGCCGAGCAGCATCGCAATGAAAATCAGGGTGGGCAGTCGGTTCAGTTTCATCAGAAGTCGGGCCGTGCGCCCGGCGGCTCGCCAGGCGGTTGTTTTATGCGGGGACTGGCAGGCTTCGGGCCTGGCGCGTCGACCCCGGGGGCGGCGTCGCGCGGCCTGGGCCGGGGGACGTCAGCGAGGCGGGGATGGCAAGGCGGGCGCGGTCATTGTTTCCTCCGTTGTTGTGTGGGCGCGGCGCGGCACCGGGGGGCGCCGCGTCGCCGGCCCGGATCGTCGTCCGGGCCGGCGCATACCTCGCACGAGGCGTGCCATGCCGCCGGCCCCGCCGGCCTCGCCTAAGTCACTGAAAAACAAGGGGAATTCGAAGTGCTTCCGGCGCACGGTTCGGATTTCCGTGCAAGCGAGCGTGATCGGCGTTCGGATTTCCGGATGCGCGGGCGGCGCGGAGGGCGGCCGGGCGCAGCGTGGCGCCCGGCGCGCATGGCCGGGAGGGGGAAAGGAAGGGGTGGCCGGAGGAAAGCGGGCGCGCGGCCGCGCGCGTCAGGCGTTGTCGGCCGGCACCGTGCGGCAGCGCTCCAGGAAGTCCTCGAGCGGCATCGGCCGCCCGATCACATACCCCTGCGCGTAGTCCACGCCGATCGCGCGCAGGGTGTGCAGGGTCTGTTCGTCCTCCACCGATTCGGCCACCGTGAGGATGCCCAGCCGGTGCCCGATGTCGTTGATCGAGCTGACGATCTCGCGGTCGACCGCGCTGGCGGCCAGGTGGCGGATGAAGCTGCCGTCGATCTTGAGGTAGTCCACCGGGAACTGCTTGAGGTACGCGAACGACGACAGGCCCGCGCCGAAGTCGTCCAGCGCCACGGTGCAGCCGGCGCTGCGCATCTCGGCCACCAGGCGGCTGGCCGCGGCCATGTTGTTGATCAGCGCGGTCTCGGTGATCTCCAGCCGGATGCGGCTGGCCGGCAGCACCGATTCGTGCAGCTCGGCATGCAGGAAGGGCAGCAGGAACGGCTCGCCCAGCGAATTGGCCGACAGGTTGACGGCCACCGAGAGCCCCGGCACCGCCGCCAGGCGCGCGCCGAATTCGCGCAGCACGTGGTGGATCACCCAGCGGTCGACGTGGCCCATCAGGTCGTAGCGCTCGGCGGCCGGGATGAAGGCGCCGGGCATGATGAGCTTGCCCTGCTCGTCCACCATGCGCACCAGGATCTCGATGTGGAGCTCGGGGAGGTCGGCCTCGCCCGGCTGCAGCGCGCGGATCTCCTGCGCGAACAGGCGGAAGCGGTTGGCGTCGAGCGCCGAGTGGATGCCGGCGGCCACCTGCAGCTCCTGGTGGTGGCGCTGCGCGTCGCTCTCGTCGCGGCGGTACACCGAGACGCGGCTGCGCCCGGCGGCCTTGGCGGCGTAGCAGGCCACGTCGGCGCGGCTCATCAGCTCGCCCACCGGCGGCGTCTCGCTGTCGATGGCGGTGATGCCGATGCTGGCGCCGACGTCGTAGACGCGCCCCTCCCACGGGAAGCGCTGGCCGCGGATGGCGTCGATGATCTTCTGGCAGACCCGCTCGGCCTGGTCCACCGAGCAGTCCTTGAGCAGCAGCGCGAATTCGTCGCCGCCCAGGCGCGCCAGCAGGTCGTCGGGGCGCACGTGGTGGCGGATCACGTGGCCGAGCTCGCGCAGCAGCACGTCGCCGGCGGCGTGGCCGGCGGTGTCGTTGACGATCTTGAAGCGGTCCAGGTCGATGAAGCACAGCGCATGGTGCTGCTGCTGCAGGCGCGCCGCGTCGCAGGCCTCGCGCAGGCGCTTCTCGAACCAGATGCGGTTGGGCAGGCCGGTCAGCGCGTCGTGCGAGGCCGAGTGCGCCAGCTCGCGCTGCAGCGCGCGCGCGCTGGTGATGTCCTGGAACACCAGCACCGCGCCGATCACCTCGCCCGCGGCGGTGCGCACCGGCGCGGCCGAGTCCTGCACGTCGTGGCGGTCGCCGGTCAGGCTCTGCAGCACCGCGCCGTCCTGCAGGTAGACCGGGCGCAGCGTGCGCAGGCACTGCGCCACCGGGCTGGCGATGGGCTCGTTGCTGTGCTCGTCGACGATGCGGAACACGGTCTCCAGCGGCTGGCCGGCGGCGGCCTGGATGCTCCAGCCGGTGAGCTGCTCGGCGATCGGGTTCATGAAGGTCACGGCCATCGCCGCGTCGGTGCAGATCACCGCGTCGCCGATCGAGCTCAGCGTGATGTGCAGGCGCTCCTTCTCCTCGAACAGCGCCTCGGTCAGGCGGTGCTGCTCGGTGATGTCCCAGTTGGTGCCGATCATGCTCAGCGCGGCGCCGTCGTCGCGGCGCAGCACCATCGCCAGCGCGCGGATGTGGCGCACCTCGCCGCGCGCGTGCTGGATGCGGTATTGGGTGTCGAAGGCGCGCACGCCGCGCACCGCGGCGCGCATCTCGGCGCGCGCGCGCTCGATGTCGTCGGGATGCACCATGCCGGTCCAGCGCTGGAAGTCGGGGGCGCCGGCGGCCGGGTCGGTGCCGTGCAGCGCGTGCATGCGCGCGTCCCAGGCGATCGCGCCGCTGGCGATGTCCCACTCCCAGATCCCCACGCCGCCCGCTTCCACCGCGAGCTGGGTGCGGCGCGTCAGCGCTTCGAGCTTCTGCTGCGCGGTCTTGCGCTCCTCGATGCTTTCCACCTGCGAGATGAAATGCAGCGGCGCGCCGCTGTCCTCGTCGCGCACCAGCGAGACCGCCAGCAGGGCCCAGCGGTAGCTGCCGTCCTTGTGGCGGAAGCGCTTTTCGATGCGGTAGGCATCGATCTCGCCGGCCAGCAGGCGCTCGACCTGGTGCAGGTCCGGGCCCAGGTCGTCGGGGTGCGTGATGAGCGGGAACGGCAGCTCGAACAGCTCGCTGGCCTCGTAGCCGAACAGCTCGCAGATGGCGCGGTTGACCTGCAGCCAGCGGCCGTCCAGGCCCACCAGCGCCATGCCGATGGCCGAATGCTCCATCGCCTGGCGGAAGCGCCGCTCGCTGCCGCGCAGCTCGCTGCGGTCGCGCCGGTTCTGCTCCAGCAGGAAGGCGATGCAGACCGGGAACAGCATGATGAGCGCGGTCGACAGTTGTATCGGCTGCAGCACGAAGGGCTCGCCCGCGCCGCGGCCGAAGGCGCTCGCGGCCAGCGTCGCCGCGGTGGTGGCGCAGATCGACAGCAGCGTGAGCAGCGCGGTGGCGAACGGGTTGGTCAGCAGCGCCGCCAGCACCAGCGGCAGCGCCATCACCACGAACGGCTCGTTGCTCTTGTGCAGCGCGCCCGCGCCCACCACCAGGCACAGCAGCAGCAGCGCCGCGAAACGGCGCCGGCCGGCGCGGCCGAAGGTCTCGGCGGCGCGCTCGCGCGTGATCGACACCATCAGCGGCAGCAGCATCACCACGCCCATCGCGTCGGCCGTCCACCAGGTCCACCAGACCGCGCCGAAATCGCCGTGGTAGGCGGTGGCGATGGTGGCCGCGCCGATGGTGGCGCCCACCGCCGGCCCCAGCGTGCTGGCCGCGCCCAGCGTCAGGCCGAAGCGCGCCAGCGGCCCGGGGCGGGTCAGCGTGGCGCCGGCGGTCATGGCGCGCACCAGCCAGCCGGAGAAGGCCATCTCGGCCACGTTGCCCAGCGCCAGCGCCAGCGCGATGGCGGGGCGGTCGCCCATCGCCGCGTTGGCCGCCACGCCCGCGGCCAGCATGCCGCCCAGCAGCACCGGCGCGTCGCGGCGGGGCCGGTGCAGCAGCACGCCGAGGCCGAACGCATTGGCCAGCCACAGCATGGCCACGTTGCCCGGAAAGCGCGACGCGGCGATGCCGGCCACGGCCAGCAGGAAGAAGCCGAGGGCGGCCAGCGCCGCGCGCTGCCAGCGCGGCGAGGGAGTGGGCAAGGAACGGACTTCCGGTTGTGGCGTCATGTCGCGTCTGCGATCTGGATAGGAGAACTTGCAATGGCGATGGCCGCCGGGCTGACGCAGGTTGCACGCGTGGCCCAGCCTAATCGATCAATATAGCGTCCATATGGCGGCAGCACGAGCCGAGAAAAATGACTCTGCCGGCGCTGTTCGGACTGGCATGCCGCGCCGATTTCCTGTATGGCCCCCTCGCTTGCCGGCCGGCTCCCAGCATCCCCGGCGGCGCTGCGGGCCGCGCCGGCGCACGGCCGGCGGCGGATTCGGAGGCGCCCGGAGAGCGCTCGGAGGCAGCCGCGGCGCGTCCGCGCCGCGCTCGCCCGCGGCTGCGCCGCCGTCCGTCTCCTGCGGCCGTTTCAGGCATTTCCCCGCCGATGTGGGGTACCCCGACGGACGTCGCGAAGACGCGGGCCGGCATCGCAGCGATGACATGAGCGGACGGAGGCCGCCGTGCAACGGGTCGGGGAGCGGGTCGTGGAGTGCGTCCCGGTCCGGAGCGCCATCGCCTTCGGCGCCGCCGTCTTCGGCCCGCCGGCGCTCGCGCGGCAAGCCCCGGCCGGCCGGGCCGGGCCGGTCCGCGTCCGCCGCGTCCGCGCCGACGGCGCTGCCGCGCGCGCGGCGCGATGGCGCGGCGTTAAGCAAAGTTAATGCTTGCCGCTGCCCGATTCCTGAATAATGCCGACAGGGACGGCGGCGCAGGGAGCCGCGGGCCGCTTCGCGCCGGCGATGCCCGGGGTGTGCGCCACGCGCGCGCCACGTGTGCGGCGCGCGGCCGGCGCGCGGCCGGCGCATTGGGGCCAGACAACCTCACGTTAACCCTAGGTTTTGTCGTGGTTTGCACACAAATGCGAATGCGTCTCATGTAGAATTGTCACGTGGCTGGTACATAAGACATCCGAGCCGCCGGATGGAAGGGTCAGTTGGCGCGGCAAGCGCGCATTGGGAAGGGGGAACTGTCATGCGTGTTCTGATTGTTGAGGACGATCAGCGGGTCAGCCAGTGGCTAAGCGCCAGGCTGCAACAGAAAGGACATGACTGCCGCGTGACCGACACCGGCGAACAGGCGCTCGAGCTGATCGGATCCGAGGCATTCGACGCCGTGCTGCTGGACCGGATGCTGCCCGGCATCGACGGCATCGGCGTGCTGCGCGCGCTGGCCGATCATCCCCACCCGCCCGTCATGGTGCTCTCCGCGGTGGACCAGCCCAGCGACCGCGTCGAAGGGCTGCGCGCCGGCGCCGGCGACTACCTCGGAAAACCGTTCGATTTCACCGAGCTGCTGCTGCGCCTCGAAGGCCTGGCCAAGTGGCGCGCCCTGCCGGGCGACGCGGACTGGATCACCCGGCTCGAGGACCTGTGCATTGACTGGCGCGAGCGGCGCGTGTCGCGCAGCGGCCAGGCCATCGACCTGACCGAGAAGGAATTCGCGCTGCTGCAGGTGCTGGCCACCAACGCTGGCCGCACGGTCACGCGCGCCATGCTGCTGGAAAAGGTCTGGGGATACCAGTTCGATCCGCAGACGAACCTGATCGACGTCCATGTCTCGAAGCTGCGCAGCAAGATCGACCGGAATTTCCCGCGCTCGCTGCTGCGCACGGTGCGCGCAGTCGGTTATGTCCTGGGCTGAGCGCGTTGCCCACCTGCTCGAGACCCGCACTTTCCGCCACGCCTCGTTGGTCGCGTTCCTGTTCCTGCTGGTGGCGGTCGGCACGGTACTGCTGAGCGCCCACCAGATCGACGCGCTGCTGCACAGCCACGTGCGCGACATGGTCCTGGCCGACCTCCGCGCCCAGGAGCGCAGCCATCATTTCGCCGAAGCCAAGGGACTGGCGTTCGCGCTCGCGCACGAGGACACCCGCGAGCGCGAAGGCAACAAGTCGTTCGTGCTGTCGCCCTCGGGCGCGCTGCTGTTCGGCGACCCGAAGGTGAGGGCCGCGCTGCAGTGCGAGCCGCCGTGCGCGCTGCAGTGGCGCAACGTCACCGTGGGCGACGCCAGCGCCCAGCTCGCGCAGCTGTTCGGCGTGCAGGTGCCGCTGGCGGATGGCGGCGTGTTCTTCAGCGGGTACGACATCCTGCCGATGCGCGAGCGGCTGCGCGTGATTCCGCTGGTGGCCGGCGCCGGACTGTTCGCGGTGCTGCTGTCGAGCTTGGCCATCGGGCTCTATACCAGCGTGCAAAGCATGCGCCGGGTGGACCGGATCCGCAGCGCGCTGCGCCGCTACGTGACCGGGGAGCGCGACGCGACGGTGCCGTGCGGGCCCGACGGCGACGAATTCGACCTGCTCGGGCAGGACATCAACCACGTGCTCGACCGCGTGAACCGGCTCATGGAAGAGGTCAAGAGCGTCAGCAGCCATCTGGCGCACGAACTGCGCACGCCGCTCACGCGCATCTACAACCGGCTGGCCAACCTGGCCGAGAAGGTGGATGACCCCATGCGCGAGGACGTGCTGGGCGCGCTCGAGGACGGCGAGCGCATCCAGCGCATGGTGCGCGCGGTGCTGCGCATCGGCGAGGTGGACGCGGGCCGCTGCGAGCACGCGTTCGAATGGTTCGAGGTGCGCACGCTGCTCGACGACCTGGCCGAATACTACGCGCCGCTGGTGGCGATTTCGGGCATGGCGCTGCGCATCGAGGCGGAGCCGGGGCGTGAGCTCTACGGCGACCGCGCGCTGCTGTTCCAGGCGCTGTCGAACCTGCTGGAAAACGCGATCAAGTACGCGCCCGGCGGCGAGACGCTGGTGCTGCTGGCGCACCGCCGCGGCGACGGCATCGCGCTGGGCGTGGCGGACAACGGTCCCGGCATTCCCGCCGCGCTGCGCGGCCAGGCGGTGGAGCGCTTCCGCCGCCTGGGCGGCACCTCGGGCGGCACGTCGCAATCGTCGCAATCGGGCAGCGGACTTGGCCTGGCGCTGGTCAATGCCATCGCCAGGCTCCACGGCGCGCAGCTCTCGCTGGAGGAAAACCGCCCGACCGGGCTGCTGGCGGTGCTGCTGCTCGACCGCCGCCACTGGAACGACCGCACGGGTCTCAAGAGCGCGCTCAGGACGTGACGCGCGCCGCGGCCGGCGGCATGACGCGCTAGGCGGCGCGCCGGGGCTGCGCCGGCGTTTCGGGACGCCACCACATCCAGCCGGCCCCGCGCGGCGGCGATCACCCGGCGGCGGTCGTCGACCGACACCGCCGTGACATGGCTGCCGCGCATGGGTCAGGCGGTCTCGAACGTGCGCGCAAGCAGGCGCGCAAAGCGGTCGTAGGCCGCGTTGGCGCCCGCGATGACGGCGTCGTGCGTGCGCGCGTCCAGCGCATCGTTGTCCAGCGCGGCGACGAAATTGCGCCACGCCGTGGCGCGGCCCTGCGGATAGGCGGCGAGGTTGCGCGCGCCGAATTCGGCGGACAGGCCGAGCTTCTCCTGCGCGGCCTTGAACAGGAACGCCGCGCCGAGCGTCGAGCCTTCGGAGACGTAGAGCCAGCCCAGCGCCTCGGGCATGGCAACGCCGGCGCTGGCGAGGTCGGCTTGCGGCAGCTCGCGCTCCAGGTCCGCGAGATCGGCCTGCGACGCGGCGGCGCGGCCGCGGCCGTCGAGATCCGGCACCGCGGCGCGCACGGCGGCGTCCTCGAACAGGTGCTCGACATCGCGCTGGAACAGATACTGCGCGGCAACGAAACGGGCATAGCCGTCGCGGCTGGCAAACGGATCGGCGGCTTCCATCAGCGTGTGCATGCGCTCGTGCTGGGCGGCCGTCTCATGCTTGAGCCGGGAAGACAGCGAGGGGCGGACTTCGGTGGAGGTGGTCATCGGGGAGGGTTCCGGGAATTGAACGGCGATAGCGGATGGCGGATAGCAGATGGCGGGCGCGATCGCGGCGCGGCGGCGCGCGGCGGCAGGCATGTGCAAGGCTTCTTTTTACGTGATCGCGCCGCGCAAGACACGTTAATCTTGCTTCATATAGTCCGCGTGTCGCAGTCCGCGCGCGCGCCGGATGCGCTCGTCGCGCGCCTGGTTCACCGCGCGCCCGGCGCGTCGCCCGCCTGCCCGGGCAGGTGGCCCAGCAACTGCTGGTACTGGTAGCGGAACGCGGTGCCGTTCGTGCCCAGCAGGCGCGGCAGCGGCGTGATGAAGTCCTTGCGGATCTCCACCGTGATGCGCCAGACCGGCACGGCCCGGCCGGCGGCGATGGCGCCGTGCGCCGCATTGCCGCCGCCGATGGTGTCGAGCGAGGTGAAGCTCTCGACGGCCACGGTGGCGATGTCGCCGTCGCGCAGATAGCCATGCCCGGCGGCCGCCATGCGCACGCGCACGCGCTGCTCCATCTGCCGCGCCTCCAGCGATCCGGCGGGATCGGTGCGGAACTGCCCGATGGCGCGCTCCAGCGCCGTGCCGCCCATGACGATGGCGAGCCCGATGTTCCCGAGCTCCGTGAACATCATCGCGCCGGCAATGATGACGGGCAGCGCGAACGCGGCCTCGACGGTCAGCGCGCCACGGCCACCATGCCGGCGTGCGAAACGGCTACGCATGGCCGCGCTCCTCGCGCAACCGCCGCCTTGCCGCGGGGCGGCGGGCGGCGGCGCGCCATGTCGGAAGGCACCCGTGCATGGCGTCAGCCGAGGAACAGCACGAACGCCGCGCCGGCGGCAATCGCGATGCTGTACGGAATGCCGGGCAGCGCATGGGCGTGCAGCGCCGCCGGGGCGGGCGGCGGCCGGCGCAGCCACGAGCCCGGCTGTCTGGCGCACCACGCGGCGCACCGCTCGGCCATGCGCAGGACCGGCATGCCCAGTGCCAGCACGCCGCCAGCCAGCGACATGACCAGCAGGAACGTCGACACGTTGCCCTCCAGCCAGAGGCAGAGCACCGCCACCAGCTTCACGTCGCCCGCGCCGACCCAGCGCATGGCGAACAGTCCGTAGCCCACCACCAGCACGATCGCGGCGGCCATCGCGCTGCGCCCGAGCTCCGGCCAGGCCACCGCCCGCGCGTCCTGGAAAACCATCCACGCGGTGTGGACCGTCCACGCGGCCAGCAGCGCCAGCACCAGCCGGTTGGCGATGCGGCGGTACAGCAGGTCCGACAGCACCGTCCAGAGCAGCGCGGGCGGCAGCACCAGCGCGGCAAACGACAGCGAAGGCGGCACCAGCGCGATGGCGTCTTGCAGCAGATCGGGGAAACGGGCGGGCATGCGGGGGCTCCTGAACATGGCGGGAACGCGTCGGCTGACGGCGAATCGTCCTGGTTCCGCCGCTGGTCAGCCGAAGACGACGAACGGCACGCCTTCGTGCACGGGAGACGCCATCACCCTGGCGGCGATGCCGTAGACGCTGGCGAGATGGCTTTCCGTGAGCACCGCGGCGGGCTCGCCATACGCGACGGCCCGGCCGTCGGCCAGCAGCAGGAGCCGGTCGCACCAGCGCGCGGCGAGGTTGACGTCGTGGAGCACGAGCAGCGCCGCCAGGCCATCGGTGCGGCTCAGCGTCCTGATGCTGTCGAGCATCAGCAACTGGTGGCGCGGGTCGAGGCTGGAGATCGGCTCGTCGAGCAGCAAGGCGCGGTAGCCGTCCGGCGGGCGGCAGGCCAGCACCTGCACCAGCGTGCGGGCGAACTGGACGCGCTGCTGTTCGCCGCCGGAGAGGCTTTGATAGTCGCGCGCGGCCAGGTGCGTCACGTCGGCCAGGCCGAGCGCGCGGCGGATCAGCGCGCGGATGGCGCGGGGATCGAGTTCGGGAAACGGATAGCCGCCCATCGCCACCACCTCGGTGACGTCGAGGTCGAAGCTCAGGCCCGGCGACTGCGGCAGCACGGCGCGGGTGCGGGCGAGCTCCCGCACGGACCAGTCCGCCAGGCCGCGGCCGTTCAGCGTGACCGCCGCGGCGGGCGCGGCGATCTCGCCGGCCAGCGTGCCGAGCAGCGTGCTCTTGCCGGCGCCGTTCGCGCCGAGCACGCCGAGCACTTCGCCCGCGGGCAGGCTCAGGTCTATGTCGGACAGCACCAGGCGCCGGCCGCGGTGGCAACTGAGTTTGCGCGCAACCAGCACGTCATGTCCCCTTTCGCGTCAGCATCCAGAGCAGGAACGGCCCGCCCACGAGACTCGTCACGATGCCGATCGGCAGTTCCGCCGGAATCACCACCGTGCGGGAAAGCCAGTCGGCCAGCGTCATGGCGATGGCGCCGCCGGCCAGCGTGTTCGGCAGCAGCCAGCGGTGATCGGCGCCCAGCGGCATGCGCACCAGGTGCGGAACCACGAGGCCGATGAACGAAATCGTGCCGGTGACGGCGACGATGGGCCCCACCAGCAGCGCCGTCAGCACGATCAGCCGGCGGCGCAGCCGCTTGAGGTCGAAGCCCAGGTGCTGCGCCTCCCGCTCGCCCAGCAGCAGGGCGTTCATGGCGCGCCAGTCGCGCAGCAGCAGCGCGCACAGCACGCCGACCAGCGGCACGAGCCACGCGAGCATGGGCCACGTCGCGCCGGCGAGGCTGCCCATGTTCCAGAACGTGAGGTTGCGCAGCTGCACGTCGCTGGCCTGGTACGTGAAGAAGCCGACGACGGCGGCGCAGATCGCGTTGATCGCGATGCCCGCCAGCAGGAGATTGGCCATGCCCGCGCGCCGCGAGCCCAGGCGGTAGGCGAGCGCGGTGGCGGCAAGGCTGCCCACGAACGCCGCGGGCGCGACGCCGGCCAGGCCCTCGGCGCCCAGCACGATGGCCGCCACGGCGCCCGCCGCGCCGCCCAGCGAAATCCCGATCAGGCCCGGCTCGGCCAGCGGATTGCGGAACAGTGCCTGCATGACCGCCCCCGACAAGGCCAGCGCGGCGCCGACCGTGACCGCCAGCACGATGCGCGGCAGCCGCACCTCGATCAGCACGTTGCGCCACATGGCATCGTCGCCGCTCGCGGCGGACGACCACAGCAGCGGCAGCAGCCGCCCGCGCGGGATCGACAATGCGCCGCTGGCCGCCGCCCAGAGCGCGGTGAATACCAGCATGACGCACAGGGCGGCGAACACGCCCGGCCGGTGGACGCGCATCAGCGGGCCGCCGGCTGCCGGGCGGTCAGCCCCGCCTGCAGCAGCCGCAGCGCTTCCGGCAGGCGCGGGCCGAAGCCGAGCAGCAGCAGGTCGTCCATGACGACGATGCGCCGGTTCCTGGCCGCCGGAGTCGCGTTGAGGCCCGGCTGGGCCAGGAAGGCGTCGGCGCTGCCGCTGGCGCCCACCGACATCGTGGTCGTCACGATCACGTCCGGCTTCAGCGCGGCCGCGGCCTCGGCCGAGAACGGCTTGAACCCGGTCTGCTCGGCCAGCACGTTGGTGGCGCCCGCGAGCCTGAGCATCGCATCGCCGGCGGTGTCGCTGCCCACCGCCTGCATCTTGCCGGTATGGCTGCTGACGATCAGCACGCGCACCGGCTGGCCGACGGGGCGGATGTCGCGCAGTTCGGCGTGCAGCCGCTCGACCAGGGCCTGTCCGCGCCCGGGGATTTCCAGCGCCGCGGCCGCGCCGAGGATGCGCTGGTCCAGCGCCTCGATCGTGGGCGCGGACGGCAGTATCACGACCTTGCTGCCGAGCTTGCGGATCTGCTCCAGCGCCTGGGGCGGGCCGGTCTGGTCGGAAGCCAGCACGAGGTCCGGCTTCAGGCTGGCGAGCCCTTCCACCGAGACCGTGCGGTAGTAGCCCACCTTCGGCAGCTTCGACGCCGCGGCGGGGTAGATGCTCGACGCATCCGCGCCGACGAGCGCGCGGTCCGCGTCCAGCGCGTAGATGATTTCGGTGACGGCGCCGCCCAGCCCGACCACGCGGGCGGGCGGCGCGGCCTGGGCCATGCCCGCCGCGCACAGCAGCGGCAGCAGCGCGGAACGCAGCAGTTTCATCGTTGACTCCGGCATGCGCGTCAGGCGGCCAGCGCGGCCGGGCAGAGCGACTGGAGCAGTGTCCGCCACGCGCCCAGCTCCGGCTTGCCGGGCTTGCGCTCGCCGAAGAACTGCGCGATCAGCTCGCCATTGGCGCCGAACAGTTCCAGGGACGTCACCCAGCCATCCACCGTGGGCTTGTTGACGACCCAGCTCGACGCCACGGCACCGGTGTTCAGGTGCAGATTGAACTTGTCGTCGAGCACGTTGAACCACGTACCGGTACGCACCAGCTTGTGCACCGGCCCCGTGTGGATCTGCACGATGCCCCGGTTGGCGACGAAGCACATGATCGGCAGGCCCGATCCGGCGGCGCGTCCGAGCACGGTCTCGATGGCCGCGTCGTCCACCTGCTGCGCCAGGTCGCTGCCCGCGCTGCGCAGCGCGCCGAGGCGCGACACGCTGAACTGCCGCAGCATGGCGAAGAAATCGTGCGTGTCCTTGAGGCCGCGCCAGTGCTCGCGCATGGCCCCGGCGTCGGCGGGCAGATCGGCTTCGGCAACGGCGGCGATGGCCTCGACCACCACCGGCGCCACCGCGTCCACGGCGTGCCGGTCGACGTACGCCTGCCACGCCGCGGCGTCGGTGGCATCGGTCCGGTAGACCTTGTGCACCGCCTCGCCGGCCTTGTCGAAGAACTGCACGCTGTCGCGGCCGTTCTCCGTCACCGCGTAGAAGTAGCGCCAGGCGCCGAAGAACATGCGCAGGTCGATGTCGGGCCCGAGCACGATGCCGACGGGCCCCTCGGCTTCGATGCCCTGGTACTGGCCGTGCCGCTCGTGGACCGCATGGTCGTTGCGCGACAAGGCCATCACCGGCCCGAGCATGCCGAGGTCGCGGAACAACTGCTGCGCCGTGCCCCCGAGCTGCCGCGTCTGCACGCCGCAGCCCGCGGCGACGAGTTCGGCCTCGCTCACCCCGAGATGCCGCGCGCGGTCCCGGATGCGTAGTTTCGGTTGGGCCGCGGCCAGTTCCTGGTGCCGCCGGCGCAGCGCGTCAATGCTTTGTCGTTCCATTTCCATGCGGGTCCGGGAGGGTTCAGGGCTGGACGTCGAAGTTGATCGTCCAGGTCTGCTGGCTGCTGTTCGAGTTCGGGTCGGCGTAGGCGATCTTCGTCAGGTGGAAGCGCGCATACGTGGCACCCTCGCCGCCGCGGATCAGGCCGCCGGCGTCCGGATTGGCGCTGATCAGGTGGGCCACCGCCGGCAGGCCGTTCGCCGCGGCCGCCGCGGCGGTCGGGAAGTACGAGTACCAGCCGTAGTTCAGCGGGTTCGGGTAGGCGCCGGTGTAGGTGGGATTGAGCAGCGATGCCGTCGCATCCTTCTTCCACTGGCTGGCCGCGGTGGGCAGGCTCATGTCGGCGGCGGTCAGGTCGGCCAGCGTGGTGGTCACGCTGTTGACGTTGGTGAACGCCGATGCCACGGGCTTGTTCGACGCGTCATAGAACCCGGCGGGCGTCTTGCCCAGGAAGCCGGCCACCGTGCCGGTGCCCGATTCGCCGCCGTTGAGCTTGACGTTGTAGCGGTTGAACGCGATGTGCCACGGACCCGTGGCCGTGGTTTCCACGCGGTTGACCAGATCGTAGTAGACCCAGTCGGCCGAGGCGTTGACCGTCGCCGTGTACACGGTGCCCGGGGCGCTGCGGTCGACGAAGCGGAAGCTCGGATAGCCGGAGGTGGTGCCGCCCGGGCCGCCGTAGTAGCCGGTGATCTGCAGCGCGAACACGGGCGCCGCCACGGTGCCGGTGGTATCGGGCAGCGCGCTGTTGGTGGTGATCAGGAACGTGCGGAAGGTGGGATACAGCGAGTGGTCGGTGGCCGCGCCGGTCACGCCGTACTCGAACACGGCCGAGCCGATGTCGTTGCTGCCCGCGAACACGCCGCTGGCCGAATCCTTCAGGAACACCGCGGCGGGCAGGGCGCCGTTGACCGGGTCGATGGTCGCGTTCTTCCACGCCGTCAGCGCGGTCCAGGTGTGGTCGAAGGGGCTGCCGAAGGCGCCGCCGTTGCCGGTGCCGGTGGTGCCGCTGTTCGTCCACAGCGTGGCGGTGCGCCCGCCCGTGTCGGTCTTGACCTTCAGGTCCCACGCGGTGCCGGTGCAGGCCGTCTCCGCCTTGGTGTTGAAGTCGTAGCAGAGCGACGCGCTGGCCGCCGGCAGTGCGAAGGTCCATTCAGCCGACTGCGTGAATGCCGTGGTCGCCGCGGGCGGGGTGGTGGTGCCGCCGCCCGTGGTGCCGTTGCCCCCCGTGCCGCCGGCGCCGCCGGTGGTGGTGCCGCCGTCGTCGCCGCCGCCGCCGCAGGCGGCCAGCGCCAGGGCGAGCGTGATCGTGCCGAGCGCGCCGGGCAGCCGGCGGCGCAGTGAGAGAGTGTCATTCATCATGATGCGTGTTTCCCCATTGATTTCTTGTTAGCGGGCGACGTCGACGTTGAACCGCGCGCCCAGGTAGATAAAGCGCCCCGCCACAGGCCCGAAGTCACTGGCATTCGCGAAATCGCGTTGACGATTGAAGAGGTTGTTGACGCCGGCGAATGCGGTGACGCTGCGGCCGATCTTCTGGTTCAGCACGAGGTCGAGCGTGGCCCAGCCCGGCGAGCGCGCGGCGGCGGCGGAGTCGGTCAGCTCGCTGCTCTGGAAGCGCGCGCGGGTCGACAGCTCGGTGGACGGGAAGACGCGCCAGTCGATGCCCGCGCGGCCCATGTGGCGGGGCCGGCGGGTCAGCTCGGTGCCGGTGTTGAGGTCTTCGGTGTCGGTGAAGGTGTAGGCCGCCGTCAGGTTGAGCTGGTTCGTGGCACGCCAGCGCAGCGACGTCTCGGCGCCCTGCGTCCGGGCGCGCGCCACGTTCCGGTACGTATAGACCGCGATGCCGTTGACCATCGAGAAGTTGGTCATGTCGGTCTGGATCAGGTCCGTGACGCGGTTGTAGAACAGGTTGGCATCGAGCGTCACGCGCTCGCGCCAGGTGAGCTGGCCGCCGAACTGGAAGCTGTTCGACGACTCCGGCTTCAGGTCCGGGTTGCCCAGCACCATGTAGCCCAGCGAGCTGTGGTCGAACAGGTAGTGGCGTTCCTTGAGGTTGGGCACGCGGTAGCCCTGGCCATAGTTGGCGCGCAGCACGCCTTTCCAGGTGTCGCTGGAGAGCAGGTTGGCGCGCAGGCCCACCTTGGGCGCGAAGTGGCTGCCGAAGTCGGAATCGTGCTGGCCGCGCAGCCCGACGATCATTTCCCAGGTGTCGTTGAACAGGATGTCGTTCTGCACGTAGAGCTCGCCCGCGTGGCGCTCGGCGCTGCCGGCGCCGGTCAGCTCCGACGCCCCGTTGACGTTCTGGTTCAGCGTCTCGCGGTGGAAGTCGCCGCCGAACTGCCAGAGCTGGCGGTACCACGCCGGCATGTCGAACTGGGCGGAGACATGGTCGGTCTGCTGCGAGGAATCGCGCGTGGCGGTCTGGAAGCCGTTCGAGTATTCGCGGGAGGTGCTGTCGTAGGTCTCGTGCACGCCGGCCAGCCGGGCGCGCACGCCGTTGGCGAATCCCCATTGCCCGCCATAGGTGTAGCGGTTGCGGTCGATGTCCTCGGTCTTGCGCTGCGGCACGTAGTTCGGCGGCGCGTAATACTGGTAGCGCTGCTCGTCCGTCTCGCGGTAGGCGCTGGCGTCGAGCCAGAACTTGCCCGTCGCGGTGGGGAGCCATTCGAGCCGGCCCGCGTATTGCCCGCGGCGGACCTTGTCGCCGTGGCGCGTCCAGTCGTCCGCGTCGACGGCGTAGCCCTTGTTGTCCAGCGCGTCCGCGCTGATGCGCGCCCGGAACTGCTCGGTGCCGCCCTCGACCCGGACATTGCCATGCAGCACGCCCGGCGAACCGTCGGCGTTCTGGCCGCCGTAGGTGCCGGTATCGGCGGTGACCGCGCCCGAGAGGCCCTTGGCGACCGGCCGCGTGATCACGTTGATGACGCCGCCCATCGCCGAGCTGCCGTACTGGGCCGAGCTGGCGCCCTTGACCACTTCGACGTGGTCGACCTCGGTGAGCAGGTATTGCGAGACGTCGACCGTCGAGCCGGTGCTGGCCGTGATGGGCAGGCCGTCGATCAGGATCAGCACCTGGTCGCTGGTCATGCCCTGCAGCGTGACTTCATAACCCGACTTGCCGTGGATCTCGCGCAGCTGCAGGCCGGGCACGTTCTCCAGCGCGTCCTTGAGCGTGCGCGCATGGGTGCGCTCGATTTCCTGGCGGTCCACCACCTCGGTGCGGATCGGCGTCTCGTCCAGCGTCTTCTCGCTGCGGGTGCCGGTGACGACCACCGTCGGCAGCGGGTCTCCCGGCGCGGCCTGTTGCGCCCGCGCGTGCGGCGTAGCGGAAAGTAGGGTGCTGGCGACGACGGCAAGGCATTTCAGACGCATGGGGGGCGGAACCGGCCGCGACAGATCCGGTAGATACAAAGGGATGCCGAATGATAATGATTCTCGTCTGCATCTTCCGTTAAGATTGCTTAATGCAGTTTCACCAGCGCTGTTTCCCCGGCGCAGGCCGGCATGGCCCTGTAAAAGGAGGTGCGTGTCCGGCCGCGCCGCTCCGGTGCGGCGTACGGCACGTGCGCGGCTTTTGCACTATCCTCAGGGGGCTTTGCGGCGCGCGCCCACCGGGCGGTGGACGGTGCCGCCGGCCGGCCGCGCCTTGCGCGGACCAGGGCAAACAGACCCAAGGAGTTCCCCCCAATGACCACCCTAGACATCAATGGCAAGCCATTGCAGGTCGACGTCGATCCCTCCACGCCGCTGCTGTGGGCGCTGCGGGACAGCCTCGGCATGACCGGCACCAAGTTCGGCTGCGGCATCGCCTCGTGCGGCGCGTGCACGGTGCACGTAAACGGCCAGCCCACGCGCAGTTGCGTCACGCCGGTTTCGGCGGCGCAGGGCGTGCGCATCACCACCATCGAAGGCGTGGCCGGCGACAAGGTCGGGCGCGCGGTGCTCGACGCCTGGATCAAGCATGACGTGGCCCAGTGCGGCTACTGCCAGAACGGCCAGGTCATGAGCGCGACAGGACTGCTGCGCAACAAGAAGCACCCGACCGACGCCGACATCGACCAGGCGATGGCGGGCAACGTGTGCCGCTGCGGCACCTACCAGCGCATCCGCGCCGCCATCAAGGATGCGGCGCGCGCGCTGGCATAGGGAGACCATCATGCGAATCCAGAATCTCGAAGCGCTGGTCGGCAACGGCTGGCGCACGGACGCAGTCGCCGGCACCGTCGATGCCGCCGCTGCCGCCGCCGAATCTCCGGCCACGCTCGGCCGCCGCAGTTTCCTCAAGCTCGCCGGCTTTGCCGGCGGCGGCCTGGCGCTCGGCGTGCTGCCGCTGTCCGCCGCGCAGGCGCAGGAAGGCGGCGCGCCCAAGGCGCCGCCCTCCGCGCCGCAGGCCTTCGTGCTGATCGCGCCGGACAACACGGTCACGGTGGCGGTGAACCGCCTCGAATTCGGCCAGGGCGTGCATACCGCGCTGCCGATGGCGCTGGCCGAGGAGCTCGACGTGGACTGGCGCAACGTGCGCGCCACGCTGGCGCCCGCCGGCGACGCCTACAAGGACCCCGCCTTCGGCATGCAGATGACGGGCGGTTCCTCCGCGCTCAACCATTCCTTCCAGCAATACCGCGAGCTCGGCGCGCGCGCCCGCGCCATGCTGGTGGCCGCGGCGGCCAGGCAATGGCAGGTCGATCCCGCCAGCTGCCAGGTGGCGCTCGGCGTGGTGACTTCCGGCAGCCACCGCGCCACCTACGGCGAGCTGGCGCAGGCGGCGATGGCGCTGCCGGTGCCGCAGCAGGTGGCGCTGAAGGACCCCGCGCAGTTCAGGATCATCGGCAAGCCCACGCCGCGCCTGGACGCGCGCGGCAAGCTGGAATCCACCACCGCGTTCGGCATCGACACCCGCCTCGAAGGCATGAAGGTGGCGCTGGTGGCGCGCCCGCCGCGCTTCGGCGGCAAGGTGAAATCGTTCAACGCCGACAAGGCGCGCGCGATCAAGGGCGTGGCCGACGTCATGCTGGTGCCGGTGGACCGCGGCGGCACCGGCGTGGCGGTGGTGGCCGACGGCTACTGGCCCGCCAGGCAGGGGCGCGACGCGCTCGAGATCGTGTGGGAAGACGCCGGCTCGAAGGTCACGTCCAAGGACCTGTTCGCCGACTACCGCAAGCTCGCCGCGCAGCCCGGCGCGGTGGCGGTGGCGGGCGACGTCGGCGCGCTCGCGGGCGCGGCGCGCACCATCGACGCCTATTACGAGTTTCCCTATCTCGCCCACGCGCCGATGGAGCCGCTGAACTGCACCATGCAGGCCGAGCTGTCGGGCAAGACGGTGCGCTCGGTCAAGGTCTGGGTCGGCTCGCAGTTCCAGACCGTGGACCAGGCCGCCATCGCGCGCACGCTGGGGCTCAAGCCCGAGCAGGTCACGCTTAGCACCATGATGGCGGGCGGCGGCTTCGGCCGGCGCGCGGTGCCCACCTCCGACTACGTGGTCGAGGCGGCCAACGTGCTGCAGGCCTGGATCCGGAACGGCCATGCCGAGCCGCTCAAGGTGATGTGGAGCCGCGAGGACGACATCCGCGGCGGCTACTACCGCCCGCTGCACCTGCACCACGCCCGCATCGGTACCGATGCCCGCGGGCAGGTGGTGGCGTGGGACCACACCATCGTCGGGCAGTCGATCCTCACCGGCACGCCGTTCGAGGCCTTCGCGGTCAAGGGCGGCGTCGACGGCACGATGGTCGAGGGCATCGCCGAGAACGACTACGGCTTTCCGCTGCGCCTGAGCGCGCACCACCCGCAGGTGGACGTGCCGGTGCTGTGGTGGCGCTCGGTAGGCAACACGCACACCGCCTTCGTCAAGGAGACCCTGATCGACGAGATCGCGGCGGGCGCGCGCCAGGACCCGGTGGCGTTCCGGCTCGCGCGCCTCGACGAGGCCAAGCACGCGCGCCACCGCGCGGCGCTGCAGCTGGCGGTGCAGAAGTCCGGCTACGGCAAGCGGCGCCTGCCCAAGGGCCAGGCCTGGGGCGTGGCCGTGCACGAGTCGTTCGGCACCGTGGTGGCCTACGTGGTGGAGGTGTCGCTGGTGAAGAACGAGCCGCGCGTGCACCGCGTCACGGCCGGCGTGCATGCCAACCGCGTGGTCAACCCGATGTCCGCCGAGGCGCAGGTCCAGGGCGCGTGCATCTTCGGGCTGGCCGCGCTGCGGCCGGGCTTCGCCATCGAGATCGAGAACGGCGTGGTGAAGAACAGCAACTTCCCCGACTATCCGCCCGTGCGCATGCCCGACGCGCCGCCGGTGGACGTGTTCTTCGTGCCCTCCGAAGACCCGCCCACCGGCCTGGGCGAGCCGGGCGTGCCGCCGATCGCCCCGGCGGTGGCCAACGCGCTGTTTACGCTCACCGGCAAGCGCCAGCGGCAGTTGCCGTTCGTGCTGGCCTGAGCGGCGCGCGCGGCCCGGTCAGCGCGCGCGGCCGTCCGCGGCCGCGCGCCAGGCCTGGGTGAAGCGCAGCAGGTCCTCGGCGGAAGCATCGGTGACGGCGGCGTAGCGCATGCCGTCCGCTTCCCAGCGGGCCAGCTGGTAGCCCTGGTGCGATTCGATGGCGGGCGGCAGGGCGGCGGGATCGGCCCCGGCCGCCTTTTTTTCGTCGGCCAGCGGCAGCACGAACATATCGATGGGATGCTGGCTGTCGCGGTACACCAGCACCGCCACCGCGCGGCCATGCACGTAGTCGAGCCGCCCGCCGGCCAGCGGGAAGCCCTGCGCGGCGAGGTCGCGCACCGGCGGCGCGTAATCGAGCCGGCCGTTGAACCACGGCTTGACGGTATGGCGGTCCGACGAAGCCACGTCGATGGCGTGGCCGGACAGCAGCGCGCGCACGTGGCTGCTGACCACCTCGCGCGCCACCGTCGGTTCGGCGGCGTCGCGCAGCGCGTACTGCGCCATGCCGATGCCGAGCGCGGCCACCGTCACCGCGGCCATCGCGGCATTGGCGGCCGGGCCCCAGGCGAAATGGCGGCGCAGCGGTTGCCACCAGCGCCACCAGCCGGCGGCGCCCGGCGTGCCGCGCGGTCGCGCCGCGGCGGCGCCGTCCACCGGGGCCGCGTCGAGCGCGGCCAGCACCCGCATGCGCAGCGCCGGACTGGCGCGGTGGTACGGCGCGTGCGCGCGCAGCGCGGCACGCATCTCGCGCAGCCGCGCCAGCCGCGCGCGGCACTCGGGGCATTGCGCCAGGTGGCGTTCCACGCGCAGCGTGTCGCCCGCGCCGGATTCGCCGTCCGCGCAGGCTTGCAGCAGCATGCCGATCTCATCGCAGTTCATGGCCCGTCTCCCCGGCGGGAAGCGGCGGGAAGCGGCGCCGCCGCGCTCCTGCCTGTCGTGGTGGCCGGCGCCGCGCCGCCCGCCGCGCGCGCGCCCTGCATTTCCTGCGCGCGCTGCGCCAGCACCGCCGCCGCCAGCAGTTTGCGCGCGCGCGCCAGGCGCGACATCACGGTGCCCAGCGGGATCTCGGCAATGGCGGCGATGTCGCGGTAGGGCAGGTCCTCCAGCTCGCGCAGCACCAGCACCTCGCGGAACGCCAGCGGCAGGCGCGCCAGCGCCACGTGCAGCAGGCGCACGTCCTCGGCGCGCAGCAGCCATTGCTCGGGGCTGTCGCCGTGGCCGTCCTGCCAGCCGGGCAGCGCGGCGCCGTCGAAATGCGCGTCGTCGTAGCCGGCGCTGGCGCCTTCGCCCGGCTGCTGGCGCTTGCGCCACGCGGTAAACCAGGTATTGCGCACGATCGCCAGCAGCCACGCGCGCGGCTGGTCGCCGCGGAAGCTGTCGAAGAAGCACAGCGCGCGCAGGCAGGCCTCCTGCACCACGTCGTCGGCCTCCGTGGCGCTGCCGGAGAGCCAGCGCGCCAGGTTGTAGGCGGCATCGAGATGCGGCAGCACGAGTTCGTCGAATCGGCGGCGCCGGTCGGCAGCGTCCACGTCACTCCTTTGGCTGGGCGCGCGCACGGCAAGGCCCGTGCGCGCGATCCCGTATACCGGAGACGCGTCGAGTTTATTCCCGCTTTCCGGCCCGCGCGCGAAAAATAAATCCACCGCGCGGCCGGAATAAACGCGGCGCGGCATCGGTATGACAGGCATCCCCACATCACATCTGTCACGGAGGTGCCGGAATGCAGCAACGATCATGGAAGCGGCGCGACTTTCTCGGCCTGGCCGCCTGCGCCGGCGGCGCGGTATTCGCGCAGGCCCTGCCCGGCTGGGCCGCCGGGCGCGACGAGGCGTTCTACTTCGTGCAGTTGTCGGACGCGCACTGGGGCTTCCAGGGCCCGCCCAACCCCGACGCGCGCGGCACGCTGCCCAAGGCCGTGGCCGCCGTCAACGCGCTGCCGCAGCCGCCCGACTTCCTGATGTTCACCGGCGACCTCACCCACACCACCGACGACGCCGCCGAGCGCCGCCGCCGCATGCGCGAGTTCCAGGCCATCGTCGCCGGGCTCAAGGTGCC
>NZ_AQPL01000435.1:0-1047 GCF_000395345.1 Cupriavidus sp. WS
GCGCGAGTTCCAGGCCATCGTCGCCGGGCTCAAGGTGCCGGTGGTGCACCTGATGCCGGGCGAGCACGACGCCAGCCTCGACCAGGGCGCCGCCTACCAGGAACTGTTCGGCCCCACGCACTACGTGTTCGACCACAAAGGCATGCACTTCATCGTGCTCGACAACGTCTCCGACCCCGCCGGCCGCGTCGGCGAGGCCCAGCTCGGCTGGCTCGCCGACGACCTCGCGCGCCAGCCGCGCGACGCGCGCATCGTGGTGTTCACCCACCGCCCGCTGTTCGATCTCTACCCGCAATGGGACTGGGCCACGCGCGACGGCGCGCAGGTGATCGAGCGCCTGATGCCCTACGCCAACGTCACGGTGTTCTACGGCCACATCCACCAGGAGCACCACCACATGACCGGCCACATCGCCCACCACGCGGCGCGCTCGCTGATGTTCCCGCTGCCCGCCGCCGGCTCCCAGCCCCAGCGCCAGCCGGTGCCGTGGGACCCGGCCCGGCCCTACCAGGGCCTCGGCTGGCGCGAAGTGCAGGCCGGCCGGCCCGGCGGCGAGTTCGACATCGACGAAAAGCCGGTGGCCGGCTGAACGGCATCAGCCACGGCAACGCACGGACGCGAGGAGTCCCGCCATGACGAAGACAGAAACGAAACCCGGCCGCCGGCGCGCGCTGCGCTGCCTGCTGGCGCTGGCGGCGGGCACGCCGCTGTTGCACGGCACCGCCGCCGCGCCGCGCGTGATCAAGGTGCATGCGCGCAAGTTCATCTTCACGCCCGACCGCATCTCACTGCGCGTGGGCGAGCCGGTGGTGTTCGAACTGACCGCGCAGGATGTGGTGATGGGGTTCAGCGTGCCGGATCTGGGGATCCGGGCCGATCTGCCGCCGGGGCAGGTGGTGAGGCTGGCGGCCACGCCCGCCAGGGCGGGGACGTTTGGGTTTTTATGCGATATTTTTTGTGGGTCGGGGCATGAGACTATGAATGGGGTGATTGAGGTTATGTGAGGTTTTTTTTGGGGCTTGTGTGTTTGTGGGCCTTGAGGCTCGG
>NZ_AQPL01000436.1:0-2165 GCF_000395345.1 Cupriavidus sp. WS
ACAAAATTCCTGACACGTCCCGCTTGCTGACCGGACTGCCATGGCCGCAGACTCCTGTCGAGCATCTTCTGCGAGCCAGTCCTTACGGCAAGTCCATTGTCCGTAGGGGCTCGCACATAGTCTCCGATTCTCGCGGTGCTCCGCGTCACGAACTTCCTTGGCTTCGTCGGTCGTTAAGTCTTGGTGACGGCATACCGCGACATACTTTCCCGTAAGGCAGGTTCGAAGGTTCTCCCGCCGCTCAGCTTGAATGACAGCTATGCGCTGTTCTGGCGTCAATTTTAGATGGTCGCATAGGGCCACATAACGACCTTGGATGCAGGTCGCGAAATTCGCTCGCCGCTCTGCCTGGTCTACGGTAACTCGTTGGTCCGGCGTTAGCAGTTCGTGCATACATAGAGATGGATACCGACCAGTGCTGCATCTTGCAAAGTTTTGTTCCAACTCGGCCTGCCTGACCGCATCAGCTTGTCCGGGTGTGAGTCGGTCATGCTGGCATAGGGACGGGTATCTTCCGCTCAAACATGTTGCAAGATTTCGGTCAGATTGCGCAAACGATACGCATGGCTGAAAGGCAAACACCACAAGAACACCGAGAAGTATCGTCAGTTGCTTCACGACTGCCCTCCCTGCGCGCCCGCAGTGGGAGAAGCGGCCTCGCTAGCAGGCGCGGCAGTTACTGGCTCTTCGTTTCTGACATAGTTCTTTCCGTTGTAGCGGGAAATAAACGTCTCCGACACAGGCACCGCAACCCCGCTCTCGTTTATTTTCGTACCGGATACTTTCACTTCAAGCGGGTAGTATTGGCTCTTGTTGTCACGCATGAAGCGGAGCGAGACGTCGTAGTTCTCACAAGCACTTTTGTCCGCTGCGCATCTCATACTTCCCGTGTTGCTACCGCCAGTAGTGAGCTCCGTCATCCTGCGGATACCCTTCTGACCAATGCTGAATATGGCAACAGAGCTTCCCGCCTCCCCTTGACCCATCCAGTCTTGACGAAAGACTAGACCAGGAGTCTTCCTCCCGACTTCAACGAGCGCGATGAAGGATGTGTCGTACTTTCCCCATGCCCCCATCAGGCCCAGGTCTTGCAATGACGTTGCAGGAGTCTCTACTCCGGATTTTGAGGGCGCTGTAATGATGGCCGACACCACCGGGGCGCACGCGTGGCAGTCGAATGATTGCGATTGTGCGGGGATAGACTGCATGAGGTACAGAACTCTCGTACCGAATGGAAGCGGAATACGGGCAGCAACTGACGTGTGGAAGAATCCATACTCGGATTCCGGTAACGTTATTCCAGCAGGAAGATGAAACGATTCCTTGCTCCGCTGGCCAACTCCATGGGTCGTATCCAACGAACGAATCTCCGGCACTTTCGATAGGAAGGCGTAGGGAGACGACGGCGAATCCGGTTCAGGCGTGTTGGCTATTTCGCTCTTAGGCGACACGCTTGATGCTGTGGAATGAGAAGCGCTCGGTGCTTTTTGCTCAGAAGATTCTTTTGGAACTAGGTACAACACACCAGCGAGAACGGCCAGAATTCCCAGTAGTTGGGGTATCCCATTGGAGCGACGAGTAAGTGCTCCCACCACTTTTCCCGCGGTGTAGCCGGCAACACCAAGTGGAGTGGATGGTGGCGCCTTCCTGGTGGGTGTTCGCGTCGGCGTCGGCACCGCTCTGGCGACTGTGCCTCCGAACATCGCAGTTACAGCGTCGGCAATGTTTCCTGGGCAATGGTGCGACAAGAACAAGTCGCGAATCCGGTCGCCCGAATAGCCCTGAAGTCGAAGCTCCACGGACCAGTCGACCATACTACCGACGAACGTGGCCTCAGGGTCGACGACCGCAGCCTGGCTAGCAGTGAAGCTATGTGCGCCAGCCGGATGACGCCGAATATCATAAGCCGCGCGTGCCGCTTCATCCGACAGAACAGCATAGGCTTCCGCCAATTGTGCAAAGCGTCGAATATCGTCTGAAGAACTGTTCTCGCCGTGTCCCGGATGACCCTTTGCCGCTGAGTATCGGTAGGCGGATTTGATTTCCGCCGCCGATGCGTCCTCGCGAACACCGAGCACGCCGTAGTAGTTCTCTGTCACGCTAGTAGTTCTCTGTCACGCTAGTAGTTCTCTATCGCAGTATTCATTCTGCCGCCTTACCGCTGC
>NZ_AQPL01000437.1:0-21438 GCF_000395345.1 Cupriavidus sp. WS
ATCGCAGTATTCATTCTGCCGCCTTACCGCTGCAGCTGAGGATTTGCGGCCCTCAAGCATTGTAATGCTCGCTAAGACACGCAGGATGGACGCTTTTCGATGTCGACAAAGCCGCAGTGCAGCAGGGCTCACCCCATACCCTTCGCCGTAAAGATTTTTGGGATGCGCGTGCTACCTTCGCTGATTGGCCAGGATGGAGAGTCCTCTTGGCAGACCCACAGCCTCTCTTGAAGCACCACCCACGGGTCAACTACCTCGATGCGGTCTTTGCTTTTGTGAGCCATCCGCTGCTCCTGGTTGCAACAACCTTCCCTCTGGCCGAAGCTCCGCTATACTACTGTATATCCATACAGTATCGCTTCATTCAGGCCATGCTTCCAGAACCAGCGAATTGCCCATTGTGCGGCGCTGCCGCGGAACGGATACGGTCGTCCCCACTACGTGGGTTCAAGTACACCTGCCCGTCATGCGGCTCGTTCGGCATCGAGTCCGCCGCCCTGGCCGGCCTGCTTGCCCCCGCTTCGACGCGGCAAGACCTCGCACGGCTGAGGGCGTTCGGACATTTGCCGCTCATCCAGCGCGACAAACAAGGGGTACGCGTCGGGCCCGGCCGGGTGTAGGACACGTGCGCCTTCATGTCACGTAGCGAAGTCGCGCTGAGAATGGTCGTCGGTTGCAATGGGGTTTTGGACTGCCGAGGTAGCGGGATTTGAGGAATAGCATCATGGGAAACAGCCATCTGGCTTCGAAGTGCCATCTCAGAGGAGACAGCCTTAACGAGCCGCCAGTGCCGGGAGCAAACGGCATCCTCGCACGCATCCCTGGAGAGTATGTTTCGGCCGCCGTGAGCCTGCTGCCGCCCGCGGCATTAACGCAGGAGCTTCATCAAGAGGTCGAAATGGACGCCGGACCTGCAGGAAGGGTTCGCTTCTTCGCGAAGAGGATGCGAGCCCGGCACCACCGACACTCGCACTACTTCTGGACGGTGTACCGGGCGGAGCCGGTGAGCGTCGAGAATCCGCTCTGATGGGGCGCACCCCCTTACGACTCGAGACAAGTGCGTCTAAGGGACAGGGTATCTGAGTCTGCGGCGCTGCGGCTGAGCGAGTCCCGTTGGAGGCCAGGTGCGCAAATAGGTGTCGGCGTCTCAATATCACGCACGGTCTCCATGCTTGTATCACCTTCTGGCGCAACACGGAGGTAAATGTAGCGCGCCACAATGGCAGCCACCACAACAACGGTGGCAGCAAGGAATGCTCTGACGAAGAGCTTTGTCCAAGTGGTCACGCGATGACAGCCATCAATCGTAGAAATCGCGGTACATGTCGCCGCAGTGATGGTCACGGTAGTACCGCCAGACGCCTGCTGCCACACCAACGACAACGAGAATTGGCCATACGGCATTCAATAGTGGAAACGCAGGTTCGCACTTCACCGTCGCTAGCCTACTGACCGGCATGCAAGAAATCGTGTTGATAGCTTGGGCGCCCAGAAATGCAATGAATGCGAAGAGCCACCACCTGACAATTTCCCAGACAAACCGATACTGTAGTTGCTGAACTGAAGGACGACGTCGACGCCTTGGCATACTTGGACCGGGATTGAGCGGATGTCATCACTCTGCCTCATGTGATTTCCGCCGGCGCCCCTCAAGAGGGTGATGTTGTGGAAACGAGACTATCCTCGACCGGTGACTTCATTCACCTGGAAGTCGCTGGACGTCAGAACGATGCGAGAGTTGCTTGGCACCCTGCGACTCCTTGCCGCTGCATCTCTGATGCGCTCCCATCCCTTCATGAAGGAGCAGACAATTGCATGGTCTCTGTCCTTGGCGGAGAAACTCGCAAGTGCAAGACCGAAATGGTCTTCTAAGGCTTCGCGGCTGGCCTGGTGGGGTGCGAGAAGCATCAGGAGCGACCAGATTCGCGCTTCCACCCCCGCGGTGACAAGGGAAGTCACCCGCCGTTCGATTGGCATGGTTGTTTGATGATGGGAGGCAAGGGTGAAAGAAGCAACCCAACCAGTCGACCGCGAATCGCTTTACAACGAAGTCTGGACGGACCCGGTGACTGTCGTGGCGCCACGATACGGATTGTCGGATGTCGGGCTTGCCAAGATTTGCCGGACATTGGCAATTCCCCTGCCTAGTCGAGGCTACTGGGCAAAAGTCAGAGCGGGAAGAACTATGAACCGGGTCCCGCTCCCCGACCTTAAACACGAACACTTGTCGAGAACGGGTCTGGTTAAGCTTCCGCCAGAGCAAGCAGAAATCCGAGAGACTACGAGAAAAGCGTCTGCACGACTGCGTAAGGAACTAAACGTAGAGCCCTTACCAGAACGAGCATCCTCTTCTCTGCACCCGCTCGTTCGCGCTGCGTCCGTGCGATTGCGCCGACGAGACGGCTGGCCAGAGAACACTTTGCTGCGGTCTGCGCCCAAGGAGGTTCTCAATCTATCCGTAACAAAGGTGTCACTCGGTAGGACACTCGGCATCGTCGATGCGCTGATTAAGCTGCTGGCCACGCAGGGCTTCGAGTTTGAAGTCAATCCAGACCAGGGCGAGACGCTCATCAAATGGCTTGAAACCGGAACGACAATGACTTTCTCACTAGCCGAGCACGTGAAGAGACTCCCCCATGTGACTACACCGGCGGAGGAACGTGCACAAAAACGCTATTGGGGGCGGTCTCGGTGGGATAGCTCCGTCGAGTACCCAACAATCCCCAGATATGACTTCACCCCAACGGGAGTCCTGACAATTGAAGTCGGCCGCTGGCCATCGAGGTCGTCGTGGAAGGACACCCCGAGAACTCGGCTTGAGGAGCGCCTAGGCGAAGTCGTCGCGGGCATCCTAGACCTGGCACGGCAGACCCATCAGAAGCAACGGGAAGAGGCTCGTCGGAGGGAAGCTCACCAACGCGCTGTCGACCACTATGAATTTCTGACGAACCAGCTCACTGTTGAGGTTGAGCGCTTCAAACTACTCGAGTCGCAAGCGATAAACTGGGAACGCGCCGCCCGGCTTCGAGACTATGCGAATGCGGTGGAAAAACAGGCGGCTGCGACGGGAGGCCCATCTGCTGAACAAGTCGATTGGCTTTCCTGGGCACGGGCGAAAGCTGATTGGCTCGACCCGCTGGTTCCAGTTTCTGACCCAATTCTCGATGCGCCGGAACCGAAGCGGCCAGGCTTCGGATGGGCCTAGTCATCACGTGACGAGCTTCTTCCGGCATCAGGCCTGTCAAGTACCCTGTGCCGACGCGCGCCCTCGGCCGTGAGCTTGAAGTAGCCTTCCTCAGGCTCACCGCGCAACCCATACTGTGCGAGTAACAGGACCCGGCCGGGTAACAGCCGCACGCCGCCGAACTGGCCTCTTGGAGACATGCGCGCCAGACCATTATCGAAACGGACGGAAGCAATTACCTCCGTCACGACTGCGCCCCTGCACCAACAGGGGCTGTCGTGGAAGGATAAGCCTTGCAGCGGAAAGGCGTCCACGAGGTACTCGATGGCGGCCCTGTGGTTGAGCGGGCGGCATCACCGTGTCGGCGTCGCAGCCTGCGGTTCCGCGCGTGAACAGCTCTTCGGTCAGGTTATAGCGGTTGCCTTCCAGAAAAGAGGACAACCAGGACAGGTCAATGCGCAGCTGTTCGAGAACCTTGCGCGCGTAAGTTCCGGCCTTAGCTTTGAACGCACCGACTGAAAGCCGGACAGAAGTCTGCTGACGAGAAGCGCCTCGAAAGTTCCTTGTAAGTTTGCCCCCTCCAAGAGTCGGCCCTACGCGACGGCGACCGAGAACCAAGCCGGTGTCCGGGCTCAACTTCTGCGAAACTGTCGATTTACGCCCGTCATTGACAAGCGGTAGGTGTACATCCTCTTACTCACGCCGTACTCTGCGATGACTTCTTCGTCGGACATGCCTTCACGACGGATATAGACTAGGGCATCTCGTGGCAGCAAAAGCACGCCGGCCAGCCAATCGGCCTCCTCCTCCTGCTCCTTGTCATAGGCCTTAAGTAGCATCAGCCCCTCAGAGGAAATACTCATCTCTTCCGGCTCGTGATTCCGAATACGATGAGCAAGCTCGTGCATCAGGTCGCTTGCCTGTCGCCCAGGTGAATGGGACGAGTTCAGAATGACGAGAGTTTTCTCGCCTACGACGAGCGTCACCGCAGACCAGCAACTCGGCGTACCGTCATTGCGCAAAAGCACCTCCCTGGTCTCACGTGGCAGACCAGGAACATCTTCTGGTGTCCAAACACGAATTCCCAAATGCGCTGCCAGTTGCCGGGCATCTAGGGACGCGGTTGAGGGCAGTCCGAGCTCACTGCGAGTTGCGGCTGAAAACCGCTCGCACCATGCTTTATATCCACGCTGCACAGTACGCTCAGACCTCTTCCTTCATGAGCGCCTCCTGAGCGAGAAGAATCATGTCGCTCAAGGCCTTGGCGCTTTCTGGACGTATTGCCGTTTCTTTCTTGAAATGCACTTGAGCCCTGGCAGCCAAAGACGGCGCCGGGGCTAGTCCGAGGAATGTCGCGGGGTCTTCACCGAGCCATGCACAAATTCTTCCGAAGGTCTCAAGGTCGGGGACCTTCTTATTCTCAACGCGGGATAGGGTCGCTGGACTAATGCCGACTTCCTTGGCGGCCTCACGAATGCCGCGCCCGTCTCTGCGTTGGAGGATGTGCTGGGCAAGCACCTCAATCTTCACATGTTCCATCTCTTCCTTGTCTTACATGTGAGACACAAACCGTTTGACATATGAAACGGGCCATGCCAGACTGTCTCACATGTAAGACGCAGTCTGGCATCCAACCGGCCAAACGTCAACATCGCCTTCTGGCGCCCGTCAATTCGACACCACGGAGTTTTGAGATGTCTGCCTACGAGCAAAGCGGCAAAGAAATCACTAACGTCGAGGCGGCGAGCCACGGCGGCGACGAAATCATCGATGTGGAACTGTTCGTCCGCGAGAAGAAACCTATTCCTCCCGGCAAGAAGTACCAGATTCGCATCGACAAGGAACGCTACGTCGTCGATGTTCCGCGCATGACCGGCGAGCAGATTCTCAGCCTGGCGGGTAAGACCAGCGCGGGCTATCTGCTGTCCCAGAAGGTCGGTGGCCAGATGCTGCCGGTTGGAGCGAGCGAGACTGTCGACTTCACCGCCGCTGGCGTGGAACGCTTCGCAACGATTCCGAAAGAAGTCCAGGAGGGCGAAGGCCCGGTCCGCGCGGACTTCACGATGCTGGAAGAAGACATCGAGTACTTGAACAGCAAGGGCTACACGTGGGAGGCTGTCGCCCAGGCTGAAGTAAAGCGCGTCGTGCTGCGCGGGTTCGAACCGCCCCAAGGCTTCGCACCCGCCAAGGTCGATGCGTTCGTGATTCTCCCGCATGGCTATCCGGACGCCCAGATTGACATGGTCTACTTCCACCCGCCGCTGGCGCGGGTCGACGGCGTAGGTATCCGGTCGTTGATAACGAACGATTTTGAGGGTAAGACCTGGCAAGGCTGGTCCCGGCATCGCACCGCAAACAGCACGTGGCGCCAAGGCATCGACAACATGGCAACCCACATGATGCTGGTTGACGATTTCCTGACGGCGGAACTGACGAAATGACGAGGAGCAAGCGCCTTTCGGTGCTGGCGATGTCGGGCAAGCACCGGGAGCAGTTGCGCCGCCACCTCTTTCCTGGCGACGGGAAAGAGGCGGTCGCCATTGCTCTGTGCGGCAGCGCAGTCGGAACACATCGCAATCAGCTCCTTGTTCACGAGATTGTCCCGGTGCCCTACGAAGCATGCCGGCTGCGGGAATCCGACACCGTCGCGTGGTCCGTCGATGTCGTGCTTCCGGCTTTGAGCCGCGCGTTGAAGTCGAAGCTGACGGTGGTCAAGTTTCACAGCCACCCCAATGGCTACCCAGAATTCTCGCGGTATGACGACGAATCTGACCGCGCGTTCTTCTCGGCGGTCGACAACGTGCTGGATAACAGCGAGAGACGTGCGAGCGTCGTCATGCTCCCCGATGGTAGCTTCTTCGGACGCGATGTCATCGAGGGCAATCTCGGCGCACCTATCGACCTGTTTCGTATTGCGGGCGACGACTTTGACTTCGTGCACCGCAGCGATAGTGAGCCCTTCAGCCAGGATGTCCCAATACATGCTTTGCGCCTTATCCAGACGTTCGGCGAAGGTACCTATCGCACCCTACAGCGACTACGCATCGGCGTTATCGGTGCTTCGGGCACCGGGAGCATCGTCGTGGAGCAGCTTGCGCGCAACTGTGTAGGTCACCTAGTAGTCGTTGACCCAGACCATATCGAGCGGAAGAACCTGAATCGCATTCTTAATGCTCGCGCGTCCGACGCAGAGAAAGGACGGCTGAAGGTCGAGCTTGCTCAAAATGCCATCGCAGACATGGACCTCGGCACGACGGTGCACGCCCTTCCACGCGACATCAGCGATAGAGAGGCCATTCTCGCGCTCGCCGAGTGCGATGTTCTTTTCGGGTGTGTGGATTCGGTGGACGGTCGACACATCCTCAACAAAATAGCCTCGCACTTCCTGATTCCACTTATCGATATGGGGGTTCGCATCGATGCCGACGGGAAAGGTAACGTCGACCAGGTCACCGGCGCAATCCACACTGTGCTACCTGGCGGCTCGAGCCTGATGAGCCGCGGTGTCTATTCTCAGGCCGACTTGGATGCGGCGTTCATGAAGAAGCACGAGCCGGAGAGATACCGGGAAATGGAGAAATCCGGGTACGTGAAAGGCGTGGCCGTCGACCGCCCTGCCGTAATCTCGCTCAACATGCTGGTGGCAGCTTACGCAGTCAACGAACTGCTCGCACGTCTAACGCCGTTTCGCGTGGACCCAAACTCAGAATTCGCGCAGCGGCGCATTAGCCTGTCCGACCCTCTCGTAAGCAGCAACCAGGGTGACGGCGAGGTTTGCCCGGCATTTGCCAAACGAGTTGGATTTGGGGCAAATGAACCATTGCTGGGATTGGTGGACCTGTAAAGATGCAACGACTGCTTTCACGTCTCTGGATGCAAGGTCTGGCCTGCCTTGACGCCATCCGAGGCCGATACACGGTCATTACCGTTGACGACTTGCCCGATGAACTTAAGCCTCGGAAGCTGTACGCGGTCGGTGAAGATGGTCACTACTGGCTTGCGGCGCTCATGTGCCCATGCGGCTGCGGAGACACCATCCAGCTCCCAATGATGGCCGGCCAACGGCCGCGTTGGAATCTCGCCGGGAACAGGACTCGCCTTCCAAGCCTCTCCCCATCTGTGGACCGCACAGTCGGTTGCCGGTCTCACTTCTGGATGAGACATGGCAAGATTTGCTGGTGTGGACCCACGCACTCGTAAAGCCGCTCGGGATGCGCATCACAGGAGAGGTGCGCTCCGTTCTGCAATCCGCGAGTGGTGAAGCGAACATCTGCCGCTCATCCAGCGGAACACGCAGGGTGTGCGCGTAGGTCAGCACCACCGTCACTCGCACTTCTGGTCGGTGTATCGGGCGGAGCCGGCAGATGGGAACAATCTTGATTAGGCCGAGCCCGACCGTTTGCAATGTGCAAAGTCTATGGGGTTCTGGGGATTTGACGACGGTGTCCGACGAGTTAAAGCTGACCGGCCAGGGACAGAGCCGGCAGCGTAGCCCCTCCTATTCGAGGTGGGCTACTGGAGCAACCGCCTCCATATTTTGGTAAAACATTGCCATAGCTTGCTCTGCTCCTGGAGGCGATAGTGGCCCCCGTCGGGACTAGCCGACCTAACCTACCAGGAGACCATCATGCGCATCATCCACGTCGACCATAACAATCCGAACTTGCCTAGCCGCACGGGCAACCCCTCGGGTCGAGGCCGCGGCAACAACCCGCCGGGTGGCGGCCGTGGCAATAATCCGCCAGCGAAGGGCGCTCAGAACCGGCCGAACGACGGTCGTGGCCATCCGCCGGCGAAGAGCAATCCAAACTGGCCGAGCCGCACCGGCGAAAGTTCAGGCAAACATCGCGGCAACAACCCGCCGGCGAAGGGCAAGTGACGCTGTCGCTATTGGCTGTTCTGCGTTGCCTTGGCCAATTCGGCCAGGGCAGCGCCCTGTTCCTGGTGAAACGCAAGCCAGAACGGATAGCGTTCGGCCGCCCATGACTCGAAATCAGGATGGCCAAAGGGGTAGGCGGGCCACGGCCACAAGACCGAGGGCTCGCCGTGCTCCCGTGTCTTGGTCGCAATGTCCTGACCCAGCCAGCCCAGCAAATTGATGAGCTTTGCCGCGGAAAACTGCCGGTACAGGATGTCCCGGTCGTCCAGGAACCCGTGCGCCTCCATCACCTTCGACATCGTTACTGTGTCCGGAAAGTTCTTCCCCGCACTCCACCTGTAAAGCGTCCCAACCTCCACATCCGGCACGCGATGGCCGCGGTCCATCATCTCTGTGATGGTCGACACCTCCAGCCGGCGCTTCAGTTCGTCGAAGAGCAGGCTGGTTGGGTTGCGACCCGGGTGCATCCTTGAGGGCAGTAGGCCGGCAAATTGTGGCGCGGGTAACTCCCTGTTTTCAGCGTCATCAAGGTCCCAGGCGGCCAGCCATCCCAGGTGGGCATCCATGGCCATGGCGATTGTCAGCGGACGCAGGTCATTCAGGCTGGTCGCTCCGCGCAGCACCTCTTGCGCTTCAGGCCAGACCAATGCGTTCAACAGGGGGTGTGTGGTGATGTACTCGACAGCGCCAGGCGTGTCGCCTGCCTCGAACAGCTGTTGGGCGCGCCGGCCCGCACGTTCCATCAGGGCCAAGTGGCAATGTCGTCGCTGCCACGTGTCCGGCTCGATGCCAAACCCGATAAGCAGCGACTCGATAAAAGTCAGTCGCTCGACTCGCTGTTTAGCCTGCTCGCACCCGTCAAGGGCCTGCTTGACGTCAGCAAACAAGGAGGGCGCATCCTTGTCTGAGGCAATCTCGTCCAGGATTTCATTAAGCGCCTTCGCGACGAACTTTTCCTTTGGCGGGCCATCCTCAGTCTGACGGTTCAGGCGCCTGTACTGGTTTCCCAGGCCGCGGTCCTCGAATGCGGCATGAATCTGCAAGCCAAACAGCTTGAGGTACGCCCCCGGGAGAAAGCTGAAGAGACCCACCATCGGGATGGGCGCGGGATGTCCTTCAAAGGGGTAGCGAAACGAAAGGGGCGTTTTCATTAGTGAGGTCATTATCGACCGTATCGCGCTCCCACCCGCGGCGGCAGACCTGTAGCGACATCTCCGAAGCTGGCTAAGGGCCCGCCAGCCTTGTTCAGCTTGGCGGGCGGAAGGCGCAAAAAAAGTATCAGATACCGACCCGCACGGTGGGAGGACTTTGGGATTCGAAGTCAGTATGCTATGCGGAGTTTCTTGACGCTAGGAATTATGCAAGCCAAATCAATCGCTGCCGACCCGAATCTTCCTCACGTCCGAGCCTTCTGTGCCTCTATCACGCATGGAAAGCCAGTCAACGTCTCGCAGGCACCGGCGCCCGGCGCCCGGCCGCTTGAGTGCTTCGAGAACGTTCTGGCGAAAGTGCGAACTGATGGGGGCGAGCTGGTCCTAGGGTGGGCCATTTGGGAATGGCCGGATGTCTATATCGAAGCAGAGCATCATGCTGTCTGGAAGTCGCCAGACGGCACGCTCGTCGACCTGACGCCGCAGAATGAAGGGTTGACCGGCATGACGTTTCTTCCGGATGCTGCAGCTGTCTACACCAGCGGCCGCCAGCGGGACAACATTCGGAAAGCGCTTTTGGATAGTCGGCTAGTGCAGGACTTCTTCCTTGCCTGCAAGGCGCGGTTCAAGCTCTTGAATTTTGGTGGACGAGCCGGGCAAACGGGCGAAATCGAGCTGTCAGGGCCAGCCTTGGCCTGGCACGACGTCATCATGAAGACCATCGCGGTCACACAATGGATGTTGGTGCATGGCGAAACGCCAGCCGCAGCCTGCGCGTGCCGGTCCAAACGGCCTTACGTGAAGTGTTGCGGGAAGATTGCGAATGACCTGGCGCGGTATCTGGGGGGGACTCAGCACTGAGTTGCCGGCCGTCAGGGGGACACTGCAGTTTGTCTGCTGCTGCCCCTAATCGGGCCGCGTACCCATCGGATTTATTCCGCGGGCCCCGTGTGCGCGTCGGATTTTCTGCCGGACCCTTCCGGAGGTCCTCCCCCAGCCGGCGCGTCACCTCGACCTCCGCCCCGCGCGTGCATGCTGCCTCGCCGCGACGTCTGTAGCGTCCCGTACTCAAGCTGGGCGCCGTCAAGCGCCCAGAGATTGACATCGAAAGCGAGAAACCTATGCAAGAGACATTGACAGACCATGGGCTTTGCCAAGTTGGATTTTGGGTCCGTGGCAACTACCAATCGGTCGCGCATCTCAGGCCAGAATGCCCATTTGGCATCGGGTATGAGTTGTATTCAGGCTGGCCAAACCGGAGCCACGTAGTCTACGCGTTCATCTCGGATAATATCGTCATGTACATCGGTGAAACCAGAGCGGGCATGGCTTCGCGGTTCAATGGCTACCGCTACGGAAATCCGTACGTGAAGGATACGGACAATCGGGTGAAGTTGGCGATAACGGCCGCACTGGGCAATGGAAGCACGGTTGAGATATGGGCGAGCCAGCCACTTGCTATCCTGGCTCTGCCAGTCGGCAGCGTCGAGCTTCCGGCGAGCAAGCTGCTCGAGGCGAGGCTCATTACCTTGCTAAGCCCACCGCTGAACCGACTAGCTTAGTCTTCGACTTGCGACCCGTCAGAAGACGGGATTCGACAACGTTGCACCGATTACGCCTCGTTCAAAATGCGTCGAGACTGGTCTTCTAGGAATGTGTCCCGGGCACGCGATGTTTTCACGTGTCGTTACCAGCTGCAGGTAGCTTCAAACACTCCCCCGCCGCGACGACATCCTGTGCCCACTGTAGAATGGGCCAGAACCGAGACGGCAAGAGCTCTTGTGCTCTATCGAAGGAAGTCCAGCGAGACTCATGGTGCTCCGGCCGACCAAGCTCCGCACTGACCGGGAGGCTCACATCGCCCTGACGCGAGAGCGCGAGATAGAGGCGAGCAACCTTGCCTTTCGAGTAAGGCTCGGTTTCTCGATAGTCCTCACCCCACGGCAATTCCAGCCCAGACAACCCCGTTTCCTCTGTGGTCTCACGTAGTGCCGTCTGCAACGGTTCTTCGCCGGGCTGGGGCTGCCCTTTTGGGAAATCCCAATTTCGATATGCGCGCAGGACGAGACAGCGCCACTGGTCGTCGAATTGCCGCATCACAACCAGACCTGCCGAGCGTTTGATTGCTGCCATGTTCGGGCGATTGTGACTAGACTACAAAGCAGAATGCGAGCAGTAGCGGGATATACGTGTCGGGAACTAGCTCCAAGCCTCACCCAACGCCTGGGCCTGCTGCAACACCAACTCCACAGCGCCGTCCTGCTGGTCCGGCGGGTATTTGTATTTGCGCAGGATGCGCTTGACCATCAGCCGCAATTTGGCCCGCACGCTCTCTCGCGCCGACCAGTCCACCGTGATGTTTTGGCGCAGGCTTTCGGTGAGCTCATGGGCAATCTTCTTGAGCGTCTCGTCAGTCAGCTCCCGGACGGCAGATTCGTTGTTAGCAAGCGCGTCGTAGAATCGAATTTCGTCTTCGGTCAAGCCCAGTTCCTCGCCTCGGGTAGCAGCGGCGTGGAACTTCTTGGCCATGTCGATAAGCTCTTCAATGACCTGAGCGGTTTCAATCGCGCGGTTCTGGTAGCGTGTGACGACATTGGCAAGCATTTCGGAGAATTTTTTCTCCTGCACCACGTTGCCCGAGAAGCGGCTCTTGATTTCCCCCTCCAGCAGCCGCTCCAGGAGTTCCACGGCGAGGTTGCGCTCTGGGAGGTTGCGGACTTCGGCGAGGAAGGATTCATCCAGGATGCCGATGTTGGGCTTGTCGAGCCCGACCGCCTCGAAGACGTCCACTACCTTTTCAGACACCACGGCCGAACTGATGATTTGCCGGATGGCGAGTTCCCGTTGCTCGTTAGTCTTTTTCTTGTCGCTCAGCTCGCGCTTGGTGAGGATGACCTTCACGGCCTGCATGAAGGCCACTTCCTCGCGTACGGCCTTGGCTTCGTCGAGCGTACAGCAGAGCGTGAAGGCCTTGCTCATGGCGAGCGCTGTATCGGCAAAGCGCTTCTTGCCATCTTCCAGGCCCAACACATGGTTGGCCGCACCCGCGAGGCACTTGTGGCCACCAGCGAGGAAGCCGCTGTAGTCGTAGCCGTGGAGCATGCCGCGCAGGATGTCGAGCTTCTCTTCCATCACGGCGTACGCTTCGGCCGCGTCGACGGTGGGCCGGCCACGCCCGTGGCTCGCGGTGTATTCCTTCAGCGCGCTCTTCAGTTCGTTGGCGATGCCGATGTAATCGACCACCAGTCCGCCTTGCTTGTCCTTGAAGACGCGGTTCACCCGCGCAATCGCTTGCATCAGGTTGTGGCCCTTCATGGGCTTGTCCACATACAGCGTGTGCACGCAGGGCGCGTCGAAGCCGGTGAGCCACATATCTCGCACGATGACCAAGCGCAGTTTGTCAACCGGGTCCTTGAAGCGCTTTTCCAGCCTCTTCTTGACTTGGCCGCTGTAAATGTGGGGCCGCAGCAGCGCCTTGTCACTGGCCGAGCCGGTCATGACGATTTTTATGGCGCCTTTCTCAGGGTCCGGGTCGTGCCAGTCCGGGCGCAACTTGATGATTTCGTCGTAGAGGTGAACGCAAATCTCTCGGCTCATGGCCACCACCATGGCCTTGCCGCTCTGGGCCTTGTTGCGCTCCTCGAAGTGCGCCACCAAGTCGGCAGCCACGGCGGCCACGCGCGGTTCGGCGCCGACGACCTTTTCCAGCGCGGCCCAGCGGCTCTTGAGCTTGGCTTGCTGGCTTTCCTCTTCGTCCTCGGCCAGCTCGTCCACTTCCGCGTCGATGTGCGGCAGGTCCTCGGCCTTCAGCGACAGCTTCGCAAGCCGCGACTCGAAGTAGATGGCGACGGTCGCGCCATCCTCCTTGGCCTGTTGCATGTCGTAGACGTGGATGTACTCGCCGAACACCGCGCGCGTGTCGCGGTCTTCGCTCGAGACCGGCGTGCCGGTAAAGGCGACGAACGTGGCGTTGGGCAGCGCGTCGCGCAGGTGCTGCGCGTAGCCGACCTGGTACTTTTCCTGGCCAGGCTTGCCTTTCAGTTGCGCTTCAAAGCCGTACTGGGTGCGGTGCGCCTCATCAGCGATGACCACAATGTTGTGCCGGTCCGAGAGCACGGGAAATGTGTCCTCATCTTCGCCGGGCATGAACTTCTGGATGGTGGCGAACACAATGCCGCCGGATGGCCGGTTGGCAAGCTTGGCGCGCAAATCCTGCCGGGTCCCAGCCTGAACCGGTTGTTCGCGCAACAGGTCCTGTGCCAACGAAAACACGCCGAACAACTGCCCGTCGAGGTCGTTGCGGTCGGTGATGACGACGATGGTCGGGTTCTCCATCGCCGATTCCTGCAGCACGCGGGCGGCAAAGCAGGTCATGGTGATACTCTTGCCGCTGCCCTGCGTGTGCCAGACCACGCCGCCCTTGTGATTCGCGCCGGGGCGCGACGCCGTCACCACCTGCTGGATAGCCGCGCGCACCGCGTGGAACTGGTGATAGCCGGCAATTTTCTTGACCAGCGCGCCGTCGTCCTCGAACAGCACGAAAAAGCGCAGATAGTCCAGCAAATAGGCCGGTGCCAGCACGCCGCGGACCAGTGTCTCTAGCTCGTTGAATTGACCCAGGGGGTCGAGTGTGACGCCGTCAATAGTGCGCCACTGCATGAATCGCTCCGCGTTGGCCGAGAGCGACCCCATTCGCGCCTGCGAGCCGTCGGAAATCACCAGGATTTCGTTGTACTGGAAGACGTCCGGAATCTGTGCCTTATAGGTCTGAATCTGCTCATAGGCTTTCCAGATGTCGGCGTTCGTGTCGGCTGGGTTCTTCAACTCCAGCAGCACCAGCGGCAGACCATTGACGAACAGCATCACGTCCGGGCGCCGGGCGTGATGCGGGCCCTTGATGGCGAACTGGTTGACCGCCAGCCACTCGTTGGCCGCCGGGTCGGCCCAGTCGATGAGGCGCACGAAATCGCCGCGCGTCTCACCGTCTTTCTGGTACTCGACCGGCACGCCGCCGACCAGCAACTGGTGGAAACGCCGGTTGGCCGAGAGCAGCGCGGGGATGCCCAGGTCCCGCACCTGCTGCACAGCATCCTCGCGCGCCGCAAGCGGGATGCCGGGGTTCAGCCGCGCAATCGCGCCGCGCAGCCGTTCGAGCAACAGCACCTGGCGGTAATCGGCCCGCTCGGGGTTGGCACCATCCGGCGCGAGGTCGGGCCCGAAAAGGCGCGTGTAACCAACATCGTCCAGCCAGCCCAGCGTTTCCTGTTCGAGTTGGTCTTCTGTCATGGTCGTTCTCAGGCGACGAGCGCTTCGACTTCGGAGAGACGGAGTTGCCCGGAAATCAGACGGGGGAGCAGACTGTCGCGAAGCTCACCCAAGCTTCGAATGCGCACGGCGTTTTCGATACGTAGCTCAATCAGGGGCGCAACAAACTCCGTCAGTCGTGTCAGAACCTCCGGCGAAGGCACAGCGATTTTCGCTTCCGTGAGGTGCTTCCGCTGGATGTGCCCCATCGTCGTTGCTTTGTGTGCGGCAATTTCCCTGAATTCCGGCAAGTGGTGACGGGTAGCCAAGTAATAGAACCACTTAGGGACCTCGCTTGAGGTGACCTTGAAGAGGTGCTGGTTCAGTGCACCTTCGCCTCCACACCATAGCTCGACTTCCAACGAACCTGACCAAGAAAACAGTACATCGCCGTCCCGGACTACGTACTCAGCCTTGAGCTTTGTGCTCGCGCGGTCAGCGTTTTGCGTATTGCCGGCGCGTAGCTGGGCAATCTTGATGACGGGAAGATACTCATCCTCGCCTTCGGCAGGAAACTTCTGAAGCGCCAGGCCATTGAGATAGTCGGCAAACGAGTCCAGCGAGCGCGCCCTCCACCCCCTCGGCACCAACCGCTGCTCCGACTCCTCGAACCCATCCGGAAACAGCGCGGCGGTGGCTTCATCCATGCCTTCAGGCGCGCGGCCTTCCTGCTTGGCGCGGACGGGGTCGAAATCGACGAACCAGGATTTGAACAGCGTCCGCGCGATGGCTTCCAGCGTGGCATTGGTTTCGCGCAGGAGGCGCTCCCTTTTCTCAATCTCTTCAAGCAAATCGACCGTGTTTGAGCGAAAAGACGTGAAGGGAGGGACTTCATACGAAAGGAAGTCCTCTCTGCTCATTGCTACGACCGCACTTCCCATTGCGCGGCCGGCGCAATACTCACGGTACTGGGGGGAGCGAAGCACCCAGTAAAGATAGTTTTCTATCTCTTTGTTCGGCTGGAGGAATTGGAGCTTCACGGTGTCTTGGGTCAGTCGACCGGACGGAACTGAGTCCGGAACTCGAGCGACTGAACCAATCATCTTCCCGTCCTTAGTTGCCCCTTTGAGCGATGCAAACAAGTCGCCGGGGGCCAGCATCAACTTGGCAGGACAATCACCGCCGTACGTCTTAAAGTCCTCCTCCCGAAACCCTCCACCCGGTTGAATTGACCCTAATCCAAGTAGCGCGGGTCCAGGTTTGCCAACTAGGTCTCCTTTGTATGTTGTCCCTCGAACAAGTGATACAAAGTCACGAACGGTCTTAGTGGAGTCAGAACTCATACCCCAGCCCCCCCAGCTTCTGCCGAATCAACTGGTCCAGTTCCGCGCCCTTGGCCATCTGCTCGCCGAGCTTCTCAGTGAGTCTCTGCATCTTGTCAGCAAAAGCTTCGTCGTCGTTCTCGACTTCCTCGGCGCCGACGTAACGCCCCGGCGTCAGCACGTGGCCGTGCTCAGCAATCTCGGTGAGCTTGACGCTGCGGCAGTAGCCGGGGATGTCGGCGTATTCGCCGGCGCCTTCCTCGCCGCGCCACATGGCGACGGTATTGGCGATGCGCTCGATGGTCTCGTCGGTCAGTTCGGCCTGCACTCGGCTAATCATGCTGCCGAGCTTGCGCGCGTCGATGAAGAGCACTTCACCTTGGCGCGTGGCCTTCTGCTTGGCGAGGAACCACAGGCAGGCCGGAATCTGCGTGTTGAAGAACAACTGGCCTGGGAGCGCCACCATCACTTCGACCGCGTCGGCGTCGACCATGGCGCGGCGGATGTCGCCCTCGGAGTTCTGGCTGGAGCTCATCGAGCCGTTGGCGAGCACGATGCCGGCGCGGCCGTTTGGCTTCAGGTGGTACAGCATGTGCTGCAGCCAGGCGTAGTTGGCGTTGCCCTGCGGCGGCGTGCCATAGACCCAGCGCGGGTCGCCTTCCAGGCTGCCGTGCCACCAGTCGCTGACGTTGAACGGCGGGTTGGCCAGCACGAAGTCGGCACGCAGGTCCGGGTGCTGGTTGCGCAAGAAAGTGTCGGCCGGTTCGCGTCCGAGGTTGTAGTCGATACCGCGGATGGCGAGGTTCATCGCCGCCAGCCGCCACGTTGTCGGGTTGGATTCCTGCCCATAGACGGACACGTCGCCGAGCTTGCCGCCGTGGGCTTCGATGAATTTTTCCGACTGCACGAACATGCCGCCCGAGCCGCAGCAGGGGTCGTAGACCTTGCCATGATGGGGTGCAAGCACTGCGACAAGCGTTTTGACGATGGAGGCCGGCGTGTAGAACTGCCCCCCCTTTTTACCTTCGGCGCTGGCGAACTGGCCGAGGAAATACTCGTACACCTGCCCAAGCACGTCACGCGCCTGGCTGGCGTCCTCGCCGAAGCCGATGGTGGAAATCAGGTCGACCAGCTCGCCGAGTTTGCCGTCCGGCAACTGCGCTCGGGCGTAGCGCTTGTCCAGGATGCCCTTGAGCTTGGGGTTCTCCGCTTCGATTTCGGTCAGCGCCTCGTCGATGCGCTTGCCGATGTCGGTCTGCTTGGCCGAGCTGCGCAGGTGCTCCCAGCGCGCGGTCTCCGGCACCCAGAAGACATTGACTTCGCGGTAGTAGTCGCGGTCCTCCAGTTCCTCGGCGAGCATCTCCTCGTCGCAGTCGTGCAGAAAGTATTCGTCTTTCTCGTCGGCAAACCGCCGGGTCAACTCGGCGCGCCTGGCTGCAAAGGTGTCGGAGATGTATTTGAGAAAGATAAGGCCGAGCACGATGTGCTTGTACTCGGCCGCGTCCATGTTGGCCCGCAGCTTGTCGGCCGTCGCCCAGAGTGTCTTTTTGATGTCGTCAAGCATCAGCTATCGGTTGTCCATTCACGTTGGCTTCTTTGCTTGCACATAACGCTCGGCGTCTTGTCAGCAAGAGGTAATGGACGATTTTATCTTGAATGACAGGCCGAGGGGCTGATGGGTGCAAGGACAGCGCCCCGCGGGGTCCGAACATAGTGGGGGAGCGGTAGATTCTCCTGTCACGATGTTCACCCAAACTCCCCCCGGGCAACGGCAGGCCGCGATGCCCAGCAGGCAACAGGACAGGCAGCTAGCCTGGCAGACCGGCGCGCACGACTGCCGTCTTGCCGACCTCATCCAGCCCGCCATAACCATAGAGCCAGGCGCCCTTTGGGCAGCTTGATGGTGCTCTCACCCGGATGGGTGTGGGAGACGCTTGAAGCGATGGAACGCGCCCCCCCCCAAAGGCGTACGGGCGGCGGTGGTTGCACAGGTCTACCAGAAATGCAATTTGGAGGACATTTCCGGGCAGGTGGTGTCGGTCACCCACTGAATCGCATGTTCAGCAAGCGCCCCCAACTTAGCTAAACACCTGCTTCGCAGGTCAATTACTGCCCGCCCCGATGACAACCTGTGCCCACTGCAGAATGGGCCAGAACCGCGCCGGCAAGAGCTCTTCTGCCTCTTCAATCGGCACCCAGCGAAATTCGTGATGTTCCGGCCGACCAAGTTCGGCACTGACCGGGAGACTCACATCACCCTGGCTCGACAGCGCGAGATAGAGGCGTGCGACCTTGCCTTTCGAGTATGGCGCGGTCTCCCGATAGTCATCGCCCCAAGGCAATTCCAGGTCAGACAGCCCGGTTTCCTCCGTGGTCTCGCAGAGTGCCGTATGCAGCAGTTCTTCGCCAGACTCGGGTAGCCCTTTCGGGAAGTCCCAGTTCCGATACGCGCGCAGGACAAGACAGCACCACTGGCCGTCAAATTGACGCATCACAACCAGACCAGCCGAACGTTTGATTGCTGCCATATTCGGTCGCTTTGTACCCGGTCAGTGCAAGACGGACCACAAGCAGAGGAGGACGTGGCCAGGACGGAACGTGCCGGCCTCCTAGGCTCCGCATTAAGCGGCAAGACTCTGCCCGCTATAACCAATTTCCAGCTTTACGGGCAAAGTGTTGCCTGTAGATGCAGCCGTGTCGCGTGGGAGATAGCCCGGCTTCGCCCCCTTCTCTTCGAGATAGGATGACTCTCAGGCCGGGACTCCGCTCAGGTGTCACTCAACCTTTGCCTGAGGTGGACGACGTGACCACCATGCTTCCTCGCGAGGTTCAAATACCGGCCCGATAGCAGTTCGGCTTCCTCAACCTGCGCGGCAAAGTCGTCCAGCGTCATCTCAATTGATTTGTCCTCGCGAGTGGGCGACATGTCCCAATCCAGTGGCACAAAGACAAGCAGCGGAGTCGCATCACACAGTCTCCCCGATTCGGTGTGCAAATGCTTCCCGGGCACCCCCCAACGTCCGTGGGCATATTCGTTCCGAAACGCCCTTGCCGTGTGAGCGCGCTCAAACCATGCGGCAAGCTCCTGTTGACCTTCGGCCTGAACATCCACCGACCAAGCAGCGACCATCAATTGCTCTAAGGCACTCAGGCGCTCGGCAAGCTTTGAAGTCTGAGGTTTCAACAAGCTGCGAATTTTGGGGTCTTCCTCGTGCCCCCAATAGCGAAGGTGCAGGCCTACGTTGAAATCGAGCCGGGCAATCGCATGGATGAGCCGGCCGAGCAGCAGATGAAATGCGCTATCGAAGTCCGTCTCTGCAATCTGACGCCATGCAGCTACTCGTTTAGGTGAGACCATTAGTGTTCCGCCTCGAGCCTAACGTGTATGAGGTCGCTTCAGACATAGCGTCCCGAGCAATTGCCGGCTTACTCTTCAGTGATGAGGAACCGATTCGGATTCCTCCCAAGCCATGCCGGTGTCCGGCCACGTCCGGACCAGGTCTTACCGGTCTTAGGGTCACGATACTTCGGCGGCAGCGGCTCCTTAGCAGCCTTAGCCGCACCACTGCCGGCCGGGCGGCCGCGACGGCGCTTGCCTTCAATGTCCTCCGCGGTCAGACCGAACTCAGCCATCAGAGACCGGATTTTCTCGATAGCGCCTGCAACCTCAGTTGAGCGCACTTCGGCGAGCTGCGCCTCCAGGGCCTCCTTCTGTGCAAGCAGTTGCTTGTACGTTGCCATGCTTTCTCCGTAGTATGAAAATGGGTTCCAGAATAATACCCCGGATAAACTTCCTACCAGACGTGGGCAGCTCGAATAGACTGACTTCTCCAAAACTTGGTTCCATCACGTGGGCAAAAGCGGCAAACGCTTTCATACTCCTTTTCGCGCGAGCCACGCCTGTAAGATGTATCGCACATACCCTTCAGCTTCTGGCAATGTCATCGGGTTCTTTGGCGGTTGTTGAGGCTCTTTCCCATGGCGCGATTTGTCGCCACCAACTTGCACCGAATTAGCTGAATGCTTGAATCTCCTCAAATCCTCGGCGGAACCCCAACCTTGCTTCTCGAGCTTGTGCTGCCCACCGACATCGGCCTCAATGACTTCGCAAATTCGATAGAGCCCAACCCAACTCGCTGCATCGAGGCCATTCAGAAGACGCAGCACCTTAGCGACCGCTTCATCATCTGCTCCTAGTTGCAAGAGGAGCGCAGCGCGCGGCGGTGGCAGCGCTGACTTGCCTACAACGCTTCCAGCAGCATCGGACGCAACAACTGCTATAGCGCCCACCTCGGCCCGAGCCTCGATAGAATCTCGGATACGTACAAAGACGTCTTCTCCGCCACTGAGGTTCGGTTTGTAGATTGCATCGTACGTCAGACTATCCCGAGCATTGCGCTCAAGCTTGAGAATGCCGGACAGGACTGCCAATTCCTGTTCGGCAAGTTGCTCTACTTCCTCGGGGGAACAACACTGGTGAAATGATTCAGACTCATATAGGTAGGCTGGGCTCTCACGACTGTGAGTGACCATGCGCGGACCAGTCTCGAGGGTTTTTGCGAGAAACTCAAGGTCGCGGACATCACCTTTGAGCCGCACTTTCCAAATGGTCATGGTGCCTCCTGTCCGCTACCAAATGCCTAGCCGGCGTTGTACGTCTTCGGCCAATAGTGCACACAGGGTTATTAGCCGGGGAATGACATCGCGCGGGTGTCTATACCATCGTCGCCGACCGAACCAAAACATGCAGGTGGTCGCCTTGGATAGGCCTCACTGGCTCGCGTCTCCGCTCTCCGCTCTCAGCTCTCCGCAACAGACGGAAGATTACGCACCCAACTTTAGCCTGATTGCTCTGTGCCGCCGTTATGGCATTCTAACTGTCCCCGCAGCACTTAGGCTGACCAATGGATGACGGGCGCGAGTTTGGCTGGTCGACCAGCTCTATGCGCAGATTCTGTTGGCGCAATGCGGGTTGGTGAAAGAGTCGGAGCAAGTTGGACTCGTGATGACACAACCGGTCTATGCGAATCTGTGACAGTATTTCTCGCGAATTCGCGTTGCTATTTTCGGTCGCTGGACGCGGATAGCGTGGACGCCACGAGGTCTCATGTATCTAGTAAGAGTCAAACTTGCAACATTACGTGTGAAGTTCGGTGGGCCGGCAGTAGCAAACTTCGAGTCAGGTTGGACGTAAAGCGGATAAAGATGACATCAATTCAGAAACCTAAGCGTGCGCTTTTGGCATACTGCGCGCTCGCCGACAGGCTCCAAAGAAAGCACGACGCTGGTTTGATGGAAGCGCTGATGCCCTTCTTCGCGCCGGTCTGCAGAGACCTGGCAGGCGAGATGTTCGATGCTGCTAAATTCTCAGACGAGGTTGCACAGCGCTACGGTCTTCGTATCCCTCGCCTCGCCATACTAGGTTTGGCCGAGCAGCTTGAGCGGGATGGTTTGCTTGAAAGCGTGTTGGGTTATGCGACGAAGACGGCGTACAAGTATGCTGCGACGCAACAATTGCCAGACGAAGAAGTTCCGGCGGTAACAGAAGCAGAAATTGACCGGGTGTTGGTGGACTTTGTAAAGAGCTGCCGGGAGGACGAAGTCCTCGCGAGCCTAGATGACGAAGCCCTGCACGAGGACGTGTCAGGAATTTTGTGT
>NZ_AQPL01000438.1:0-22084 GCF_000395345.1 Cupriavidus sp. WS
GACTTCACCATCGAGGTGGAGCGCTCGATGCGTGTGCTCGACGGCGCCTGCATGGTCTACGACGCGGTCGGCGGCGTGCAGCCGCAGTCCGAGACGGTCTGGCGCCAGGCCAACAAGTACAAGGTGCCGCGCATCGCCTTCGTCAACAAGATGGACCGCGTGGGCGCGGACTTCTTCCGCGTGCGCGCGCAGATCGCCGAGCGCCTCAAGGGCACCCCGGTGCCGGTGCAGATCCCGATCGGCGCCGAGGATGGCTTCCAGGGCGTGATCGACCTCGTCAAGATGAAGGCCACGGTGTGGGACGACACCAGCCAGGGCCTGCATTTCGAGTACCGCGAGGTGCCCGCCGAACTGCTGGGCCTGGCCACCGAGTGGCGCGAGAAGATGGTCGAGGCGGCGGCGGAAGCCAGCGACGAACTGCTGCACAAATACCTCGGCGGCGAGGCCCTGAGCGAGGAAGAGATCAAGGCGGCGCTGCGCCGGCGCACCATCGCCAACGAGATCGTGCCGATGCTGTGCGGCAGCGCCTTCAAGAACAAGGGCGTGCAGACGCTGCTCGACGCCGTCATCGACTACCTGCCGTCGCCGATCGACGTGCCCGCCATCCTCGGCCACACCCCGGACGACAAGGAAGCCGAACGCCATCCGAGCGACGACGAGCCGTTTTCCGCGCTGGCCTTCAAGATCATGACCGATCCCTTCGTCGGCCAGTTGATCTTCTTCCGCGTCTATTCCGGCGTGGTGAACTCGGGCGACACGGTCTACAACCCGGTCAAGGACAAGAAGGAGCGCCTCGGCCGCATCCTGCAGATGCACGCCAACGTGCGCAGCGAGATCAAGGAAGTGCGCGCCGGCGACATCGCCGCCGCGGTCGGCCTCAAGGAGGCGACCACCGGCGACACGCTGTGCGATCCGGCCAACGTCATCATCCTCGAGCGCATGAGCTTCCCCGAGCCGGTGATCTCGCAGGCGGTCGAGCCCAAGACCAAGGCCGACCAGGAAAAGATGGGCCTGGCGCTGAACCGGCTGGCGCAGGAAGACCCGTCGTTCCGCGTGCATACCGACGAGGAATCGGGCCAGACCATCATCTCCGGCATGGGCGAGTTGCACCTGGAAATCCTGGTCGACCGCATGAAGCGCGAGTTCAACGTGGAGGCCTCGGTCGGCAAGCCGCAGGTGGCCTACCGCGAGACCATCAAGCAGGCCGCCAAGGACGTCGAGGGCAAGTTCGTCAAGCAATCCGGCGGGCGCGGCCAGTACGGCCACGTGGTGATCGACCTCGAGCCGCAGCCGGCCGGCAAGGGCTACGAGTTCGTCGACGCGATCAAGGGCGGCGTGGTGCCGCGCGAATTCATCCCGGCGGTGGACAAGGGCATCCGCGAGACGCTGGAGACCGGCGTGCTGGCCGGCTATCCGGTGGTGGACGTCAAGGCCACGCTGGTGTTCGGCTCGTACCACGACGTCGACTCGAACGAAAACGCCTTCCGCATGGCCGGCTCGATGGCGTTCAAGGAAGGCATGCGCCGCGCCAGGCCGATCCTGCTCGAGCCGATGATGGCGGTGGAAGTGGAGACGCCCGAGGAGTTCACCGGCAACGTGATGGGCGACCTGTCCTCGCGGCGCGGCATCGTGCACGGCATGGAGGACATCGCCGGCGGCGGCGGCAAGCTGGTGCGCGCCGAGGTGCCGCTGGCCACCATGTTCGGCTACTCGACCTCGCTGCGCTCGCTGACCCAGGGGCGCGCCACCTACACGATGGAATTCAAGCACTACACGGAAGCGCCGGCCAGTGTGGCGGAGGCCGTCATCAACAGCCGGCAGACGCGCTAGCGTGCCCTGAGCGGCAGGGCGAAGGCGCCGCGCGGCCGGCACGTGCCGCGCGGCGCCGCTTCGACTCGAAAGGAGAGTGCGATGGCCGAGCAGCTATATCCCCATTTGCCTGCCGATGAGCAGCACGAGGTCCAGGTCCTGTGCGAGCGGCTGGGCTTCGCGCCCGGCGATTTCGAGATCACGCAGGAACAGGCCGACGCGGGCCAGCCGCGCCGGCTCGGCGTGCGGCGGCTGTCGACCAGCGCGCAGAGCGCCTACGAGGCGGCCCCGGGGCTGGCGTGGATAGAAGAACTGGAAAGCGACCTGGAGTGCGGGCTGTACGGGCAGCCGTCGCGCAGCGCTTCGGCATAGCGCCGCGCGCAAGCCGCAAGAGAAAACAAAAGGCCGGCGGCCGTCATGCCGGCCTTTTGCTTTTCCGGCGCCCGCCGCTTCCGTTGCTTCCGCCGCTTCAGGCGCCCGAGCGCTGCAGCCGCATCGACACCGAGAAGCGCTCCGCCGGATGGACCGAGACCGACACCTCGAACGCCTCGCCGGCCTTGTCGAGATAGCGGCGCACGATCTTCAGTGCGGCGGCGCCGACGTCGAGCCGCAGCGCGCGCGCCAGGGCCGCGTCGGTCACGGTGCAGGCGCGCACGTCCTGGTGGATCTCGGCGATCTGGCGGCCGTAGCGGGTCTCGATCAGGGCGCTGATCAGCGTGTCGGGGGACGCGCGCACCAGTTCGCCGATCTCCCCGTAGGCCGGGTCCACGTAGACGTCGGTCCAGCCGATCGGCGCGCCGGCGGCGTCGCCGGTCATGCGCAGGCTGGACACGCGCAGCCAGCGGCTGCCGCTCGCGCAGCCCAGTTCCTTCGCCAGCGCGCCGGTCACTGTCACCTCGCCGGTCGACTGCACCACGCGCAGGTGTTCCTCGCCGAACTGCACGAGGTCGTCGACCGAGGCCAGCGACGGCCGGAAGACGGTCTTCGGCCTGGCCGCCTCGACGCGCGTGCCGACGTTCTTGCGCCGGGACACGAGGCCGAGCTGCTGCACCTCCTGCAAGGCGGCGCGGATCGTGTGGCGGCTGGTCCGGTATTGCTCGCACAGCTCGAACTCGGTCGGCAGCAGCGAGCCGACGGCGAAGCGGCCGCTGGTGATGCCTTCGATCAGCTGGCGCGCGATTTCCGCGTAATTAGGCTTGGTCATGCAAAGGCACTGGATTCTGACTAAGGGTTAACGCTTGGTTGAGGGGAATGTCCGGACATATTACACTATGCATATGTCCGGACATATATGTCCGATTGTGTTGCGGTTCTTCCGCTGCTCTTTCGCGTTTCTTCCGCGCTTCCGTCATTTCCACTCGCTCATCGGGCCCCATGCTAACTTCCTCCCTTCCGGCGGCAAGCACCGTCGTTGATTCCATCCTGTTCCGCGACGCGTTCGGCACGCAGAAGATGCGGCAGGTATTTTCCGACGGCGCGCTGATCCAGCGCTACATCGACGTCGAGGTGGCGCTGGCGCGGGCCGAGGCGCGCGCGGGCGTGATTCCCGCCGATGCGGCCGAGGTGATCGCGCGCGAGTCGCGGATCGAGCGCATCGACTTCGACCACATGCGCGAGGAAACCGACATCGTCGGCTACCCGATCCTGCCGCTGGTGCACCAGATGGTGGCCATGTGCGGCGAGGCCGGGCGCTACGTGCACTGGGGCGCCACCACCCAGGACATCATGGACACCGCGGTCGCGCTGCAGGTGCGCGACGCGCTCGACAGCATCGATGCGGACGTGCGCGAACTGCGCGGCGTGCTCGCCGCGCTGGCGCAGAAGCACCGCGACACGCCGATGGCCGGCCGCACCCACCTCCAGCAGGCGCTGCCGGTGACGTTCGGCTACAAGGTGGCGATCTGGCTGGCGATGTTCGACCGCCACCAGCAGCGCATCGCCGAGCTGCGCCCGCGCGTGGCCGTGGTCGAGTTCGCCGGCGCCGCCGGCACGCTCGCCTCGCTCGGCGACAAGGGTTTCGAAGTGCAGAAGGCGCTGGCCGAGGAACTCGGCCTCGGCGTGCCCGCCACCACCTGGCACGTGGCGCGCGACGGCTTCGCCGAAGCGGTCAACCTGCTGGCCCTGGTGACCGGCTCGCTGGGCAAGATCGCGCTCGACATCATGATCATGGCCTCGACCGAGTTCGCCGAGGTCTACGAGCCGTTCGTCAAGGGCCGCGGCGCCAGCAGCACCATGCCGCAGAAGCGCAACCCGATCTCCAGCGAGCTGATGCTCGCCGCCTCCAAGGCGGTGCGCCAGCATGCCGGCCTGATGGTGGATGCGATGGTGCAGGACTTCGAGCGCGCCACCGGCCCGTGGCACGCCGAGTGGATCGCCATTCCCGAGAGCTTCATCCTCACCTCGGGCGCGCTGCACCAGGCCAGGTTCGCGCTCGGCGGCCTGATCGTCGACGAGGCGCGCATGAAGCACAACCTGGGCATCTCGCGCGGCCTGATCGTGGCCGAGGCGGTGATGATGGGCATGGCGCCGTACATCGGCCGCCAGCAGGCGCACGACGTGGTCTACGACGCCTGCCGCACCGTCAACGAGCACGGCGGCACGCTGGCCGAGGCGCTGGCCGCGCTGCCCGCGGTCACGGCGCATTTCGACCGCGCCGCCATCGAGCGCATGACCGACCCCGCCAACTACCTGGGCCTCGCGCCGCAGATGGTCGACCGCGCCGTGGCGCTGTCGGCGCAGGCCGGGGTCTGAGATAGCGGTGGAGGAAGACATCATGCACAACGAATCCACCGGCGCCGCCACGACGGCGCCCCCGAAGCCGCTGCCCTGGTACCGCAAGCTCGGCATGCAGGTGCTGCTGGCGCTGATACTCGGCATCGCGGTCGGCTTTGCCTTTCCGAAGCTCGCGCCGCAGCTCAAGCTGCTGGGCGACATGTTCCTGTCGCTGATCAAGGCCGGCGTGGCGCCGCTGGTGTTCCTCACCATCGTGCACGGCATCGCCTCGGCCGGCGACGTGCGCAGCGCCGGGCGCGTGGGCTGGCGCTCGATCGTCTATTTCGAGGTGATCTCCACCATCGCGCTCATCTTCGGCCTGTTCGCCGGCAACCTGCTGCAGACCGGCAAGGGCATGACCGCCGCCGCCGGCGCGGCGCCGGTGGCCGTGGCCAAGGCGGCCGCGCCGCAGGGCTTGCTGGAGTTCCTGCTCCACATCGTGCCGGACAACTTCGTCGGCGCCTTCGCCAAGGGCGAGCTGCTGCAGGTGGTGGTGCTCGCGGTGATGGTCGGCATCGGCATCCTGGCGATCCCGGAGTCGCGCCGCGCCAAGGTCAACGACGGCCTCGAGACCATCTCCGAGGTGCTGTTCTCCTTCATCAACCTGGTGATGAAGCTCGCGCCGATCGGCACGTTCGGCGCGGTGGCCTACTCGGTGGGCAGCAACGGCGCCGCCGTGCTGGTCGCGCTGGCGCAACTGGTGCTGAGCTTCTACGCGGTGGTGGTGCTGTTCATCGCCGTGGTGATGGGGCTGGCGGCCCGGCTGGCGGGCTTCAGCCTGTGGCGCTTCCTGCGCTACATCAAGGACGAGATCCTGATCGTGCTCGGCACGGCGTCGTCCGAGAGCGCGCTGCCGCGCCTGCTGATCAAGCTGCAGCGCCTGGGCTGCGCCAAGCAGACGGTCGGGCTGGTGCTGCCCACGGGTTATGCGTTCAACCTCGACGGCACCTCCATCTTCATGGCGATGGGCGTGATGTTCATCTCGCATGCCTACGGCGTGCCGCTCACGCTGGACCACCAGATCGGCATCCTGCTGCTGATGCTGCTGACCTCGAAGGGCGCGGCGACGGTGTCGGGCGGCTCGTTCGTGGTGTTCGCCGCGACCGTGACCTCCACCGGGCTGCTGCCGGTGGAAGGGCTGGCCGTGATCTTCGGCGTCTACCGCTTCCTGTCGATGGCCATCTCCACCTGCAACACCATCGGCAACGGCGTGGCGACGGTGGTGGTGGCGAAGTGGTCGGGCACGTTCGACGCCAAGGTGGCCGAGCCGTACTTCTATCCCGAGCGCTATCCCGGCTTCGCCGCCGACGCCGCGGCGGTCGAGGTCGATCCGCATGGCGCGCTGCCCAAGGCGCCCACGCTCTGACCTGCGCGCAGGTCCACCACGCGGCCCGGCGGTGTCCGCCGTCTTCCCGAGCGGGGAGCGGCCGGCGCCGCCGGGCCGCTTCCACCGGATTGAAACCAAGTGAACACCATGACGGCTACCCGCGTCGAGCATGACGCCTTCGGCCCGGTCGAGATTCCCGCCGACCGCTACTGGGGCGCGCAGACGCAGCGCGCGCTCGGCGTCTTCGAGGTCGGCGACGAGCGCTTCCCGGCCTGTCTGGTCCGCACCTTCGGCCTGCACAAGATGGCGGCGGCGCGCGCCAACGTGCGCTGCGCCGCGCTCGATCCCGCGCTGGCGCAAAGCATCGAGGCCGCCGCGGCGGAACTGCGCGCCGGCCGCTTCGACACGCATTTCCCGCTGACCATCTGGCAGACCGGCTCGGGCACCCAGACCAACATGAACGCCAACGAGGTCATCGCCAACCGCGCCAACGAGCTGCTCGGCCAGCCGCTCGGCACCAAGTCGCCGGTGCATCCGAACGACCACGTGAACGCCTCGCAGTCCTCCAACGACAGCTTCCCGACCGTGATGCAGATGGCCGCGGCGCTGGAAGTGCGCGAGCGCCTGCAGCCGGCGCTGGCGCTGCTGCGCGATACGCTGCAGGAGCGCGCGCGCGCCTTCGCGGGCGTGCTCAAGGTGGCGCGCACGCACCTGATGGACGCCGTGCCGATGACGATGGCGCAGGCCTTCGAGAGCTTCGCCACGCAGGCCGCCGGCGGCCTCGCGCGGATCGACAGCGTGTTCCCGCGCCTGCTGGTGCTGCCGCAGGGCGGCACCGCGGCCGGCACCGGCCTCAACGCGCCGCGCGGCTTCGACCAGGCCTTCTGCGAGGAAGCCGGCCAGCTCGCGGGCCTGGCGTTCAGCCCCAGCCCCTGCAAGGTCGAGGGCATGGCCGCGCACGACACGCTGGTCGAGCTCTCGGGCGTGCTCAACGTCATCGCCACCTCGCTGGCCAAGATCGCCAACGACCTGCGCTGGCTGGGGTCGGGGCCGCGCTGCGGCCTGGGCGAGCTGGTCATCCCGGACGACGGGCTGACCTCGTCGATCATGCCCGGCAAGCGCAACCCGACCATCGCGGAAGTGGCCGTTCAGGCCGCCATGCAGGTCATGGGCAACCACGTCACCGTCACCCTGGCGGGCGCGTCCGGCAACTTCGAGCTCAACGTCGCCAAGCCGGTGCTGATCCACAACATGCTGCAGTCGATCCGCGTGCTGTCCGACAGCATGCAGGTGCTAGCGCGCAAGCTGGTGGCGGGGCTGGACGTGAACCGCGAGCGGCTGGCCGCCAACGTGGACGGCGCGCTGCTGGCCGTGACCGCGCTCAACCCGGTGATCGGCTACGACCGCGCCGCGCGCATCACGCGCACCGCGCTCGAGCGCGGTATCACGCCGCGCGCGGCGGCGCTCGAGCTGGGGCTGCTGAGCGGGGAGGAGTACGACCGCCTGGTCGATCCCGCCAGGATGGCGCGCGGACTGGCCTAGCGCGCGCAGGCCCGGGCCGGCGCGGTTCAGGTCGCCGCGGCGGCGGCCGGCGGCATGCGCCGCTGCAGCACCGTGGTGTAGCTGAAGCGGTCCGCCGGCTGGATGCTGATGGAGACTTCCATCAGCGTGTGCGACTGGTCGTAGTACTGGCGCACGAACTCCAGCGCATGGGCGCCGGGCTCCGTGCCGAGCTTGGCCGCCAGCGCCTCCGGCACGCCCACGGCCCTGGCCGTCTGCCGGATCTCCATCACCACGCTGCCGGTCACGTCGCTGATGAGGTCGCAGATCAGCTCCTGCGTATGGCGCAGCTGGCGGCGGATCTTGCCGCCGTCGGCCGCGCGCACGTACACGTGGAACCATGCCACCGGACAGGCGTGCGTGAGCGGGTCGACGCGCGCCGCCTGCACCTCCATCCAGTGCGTGCCGGGCGCGCAGCCCAGGCGCGCGGCCATTTCCACGTCCACCACGATGTTCTTGATGCTGTGGATCACGCGCTGGGTGTTGGCGCTGTACTGCAGCAGCTCGTCGACGGTGGAGATGGTCGGCGCGTAGCCGGTGGCCGGCGGCGCCGAGGCCTCGACGCGCGTGCCGGCGCGCTTGCGGCGCGAGATGAGCCCGAGCGCCTGGACCTGGTCGAGCGCCGCGCGCACCGTGCCCCGGCCGACGCCGTACTTCTGCGCGAGCTCGAGCTCGCCGGGCAGACAGCTTCCCACGGGATAGGCGCCTGAGGCGATGTCGTTCAACAACATCTCCGTCAGCTCGACGTAACGCGGCTTCGTAACGCTCACGGCTTGGTCCGGACCAGGTAAATGACGAGCGGATTATATCGCCGCACCCGGCGCCCGCCGCGAAGCCGTCCGGCGCGATGCCGCCGTTCACCTGTTCCGGGCTCCGCTCCTGCATCCGCCCCCGCATCCGCCACCCCATGCCATGTCCTCACTCGAGCTTGATGTTGGCGTCCTTGACCACCTTGGACCAGCGCGCCATTTCCTGCTTGATGTAGTCCATGAATGCCGGCGGCGTGGACGGCGCGGGGATGTAGCCGAGGTCGCCCACGGTCTTGCGGAACTGCGCGTCGGCCAGCGTGTCGGCCACCGCCTTGTTCAGCACCGCCACCACGCTGTCGGGCGTGCCGGCCGGCGCGAGCAGGCCATACCATCGCTGCGCCTCGTAGCCCTTGAAGCCGCCTCACAGCGCGGCCGCGGTGCCGAGGATCGCGGTCGACTGGCTCGACAGCGTGGCGCCGTTGCCGTGCACCAGCGCGATCTCGGCCTTCTGCTGCCGCTCGCCGGCCTCGCCGCGCAGCTGGCGCACGGCCTCGATGACGAGGAACACGCCGTACATGCCCGGATGCCCGAACGACAGGCCGCCGCCGTTGGTGTTGACCGGCAGCGTTCCGCCCGGCGCGATCGCGCCGCCGCTGACGAAATTCCCGCCTTCGCCCTTGGGGCAGAAGCCGAGGTCCTCGAGGAACAGGATGGTGTTGATGGTGAAGGCGTCGTACAGGCACAGCAGGTCGACGTCGTCCTTGGTCACGCCCGCCATGCGGTAGGCGCGCCGGCCCGATTCGGTCGCGGCCGTCACGGTCAGGTCGTGCATCGAGGAGATCTGGCGGTGCCACAGCGCCGAGGCATTGCCGAGCACGTAGGCCGGCGGCTTCGGCGTGTCGCGGGCGCGGTCGCCGCGCACCAGCACGAAGGCGCCGGCGCCGTCGGTCAGCAGGCAGCAGTCGCGCACGGTCAGCGGGTCGCAGATCATGCGCGAGGCCAGCACGTCCTCGACCGAGAGCGGGTCGCGCGAATAGGCCTCGGGATTCAGCCGCGCCCATGCGCGCGCGGCGACCGCCACTTCCGCCAGTTGTTCGCGCGTGGTGCCGAACTCGGCCATGTGGCGCGCCGCGGCCAGCGCGTACGCGCTGATCGGCTGCATCGGCTGGTACGGCGTTTCATAAGGCTGCGGGTCCAGCACCTGCCGCATCTTGCCGACCGCCGCGCGGTCCACCGCGCCGCTGCGCTGCGTGCTGCCGTAGCAGACCAGCACGGCGTTGCATTCGCCGGCGGCCAGCGCGTGCATGGCCGGCAGCAGGTGGGCGACGAAGCTCGAGCCGCCGAGCATGGTGCTGTCGACGAAGGCCGGGCGGATGCCGAGGTATTCGGCCACCGGCATGGCCCACATGGTGGCCGACGCGCTGCACGTGCACAGGCCGTCGATGTCCGCCATGGTCATCCCGGCATCGGCCACCGCGCGCGCGGCGGCCTGCGCCAGGATCTCCATTTCGGTATAGCCGCGGGCGCTGCCCAGGCCCGCCTGTCCGACGCCGACGATGGCCGTGGTGCCGCGCAATGTCGACGCGCTCATGCCGTGCCCTCCGTCAGCGTGAAGACCACGAGATGCGTTTCGCCCTCGGGGCGCACGCGCGCGCGCACGCGGTCGCCGATCCTGGCGGCGGCCGGGTCCGGCGATTCGATCTGGCTCATCATGCGGAATCCTTCGTCGAGATCGACCAGGCACAGGTTGCGGTCGCCGCCGGCTTCGGCCGGGCGGCGCATGACGGTGGTCGAATGGACCGTGCCGCCGCCGGACGGCGCGATCCATTCGAATTCGCCGGCGCCGCAGTTCAGGCAGTGCATGCGCGGGTAGAACACCACGGCGCCGCAGCCGCGGCATTTCGGCACGCGCCACTCGCCGCCGTCGAGGTAGCGGAAATAGGTCTGCTCGGGTCCGGCCGCGGGCGGCGCGCCGTCCTTCGTCACTGGTTTTGACATGATCGTCCTGTGTGCGAAGCGGGAATTCAGATGGGGTCCCAGCACACGACGTCGGGCGAGCGCTCGAGGTCGTAGAAGCTGGTGCGCATGGCGGGGATGGCGACCTCGGCGATGGTCTGCGGCGTCCAGCCGTCGCTGCGGTGCACCGAGCGGATCGGGCGCGGCTGGCTGAACAGCAGGATCTCGTTGGCGCGCACGCCGAAGATCTGCCCGGTCACGGCGCTGGCCGCGTCGCTGGCGAGGTACACGGCCATCGGCGCGATCTTGCCGGCTTCCATGCGCTTGAGCTTGTCGACGCGCGCGGCTTCTTCCGGCGTGTTGGCCGGGATGGAGTCCGTCATGCGGCTCCAGGCGAACGGCGCGATGCAGTTCGAGCGCACGCCGTACTTCTGCATGTCCAGCGCGATCGACTTCGACAGCGCCACGATGCCCAGCTTGGCGGCGGCATAGTTGGCCTGGCCGAAGTTGCCGATCAGCCCCGAGGTCGACGTCATGTGGACGTAGGCGCCGCCGTTCTGCGCCCTGAAGTGTGGCGCCGCGGCGCGGCTGACGAAGAAGCTGCCATGCAGGTGCACGTCGATCACGGCGCGCCATTCTTCCTCGCTCATGTTGTGGAAGAAGCGGTCGCGCAGATTGCCCGCGTTGTTGATGACGGCATCGATGCGGCCATAGGTGTCGAGCGCGCACGCGATCACGTTGGCCGCGCCTTGCCAGGTCGTCACGCTGTCGGCGTTGGGCGTGGCCGTGCCGCCGGCCTGCGCGATCTCCTCGGCCAGGCGCCCGGCCGCGCTGCTGTCGCCGCCCTGTCCGGACAGGGACACGCCGACATCGTTCACGACCACCTTCGCGCCGGCCAGCGCCAGCGCCAGCGCGATGCCGCGGCCAATGCCGCCGCTCGCGCCCGTCAATACGACAACCTTGTCTTCCATTCTCAGCCTCGGTGTGCGGCGGCGTTCTGCGCGCCGGCTTGTTTATGTTCGAACATATTTTGTATGCTGAACATATTGATGTCAAGCCTGCGCCGCCGCCGGCGGCGATGGCGGGCGTGGCGCCGCGCGGGCGCGCAGGAAGCGAGGAAAGCTGGATGCGCGAACGCGCAGGGTGACGGCGGGAGAGGGGAGGTGTGAGTCGACGAACAGGCTGGCAGGCGTGCCGGCAAGACATGGCGTCCGCGCAAGGGAACGCGGCAGGCAGGAGGTAACGCGGGGGAGGGGTGGCACGCGCGATGGCACGCGGGGCGGCGGTGCTTGCTGTCCGCCATGCGCCAGGGCGAATCCAAAAGCAAAAAAGCCCGCAATTGCTTGCGGGCTTTTCTACGATACTTTTGGCTCCCCGAGCTGGGCTCGAACCAGCGACCTGCGGATTAACAGTCCGTCGCTCTACCAACTGAGCTATCAGGGAACAGCAGAGAAAAGGATTATAACCAGTTTCTCGTTTATTCGTCAACACCTGCGCGGTAGTTCTTACCGCCGGTGCCGCGAAACTTCTGGTTCCGCCTGAACGGTCCCGATGCGCCGGCCGGTGCTGCTGGCCGTGTGCCGTCGGTGTTCGATGGCGAGGGCCACATTATAGGCAATGTTTTTGATTTCTGCCATAAAAAAACCGCCCGGAAGGGCGGTTTTTTTGTTCCCGTCCGCTTCACCGGACGGTGGCCATCGCTGTTCAGTCGAACACGGGCGAATCGACGCCCAGGATCTTGTGCAGCTTCGGCGAGGTGGTGGTGTACTGCATGTGGATTTTCTTCTCGGGGAAGATGTAGGGCGCGGCGCCGAAGGCGGCCAGCGCGGCTTCGTGGAAGCCCGAGAGGATCAGCTTCTTCTTGCCGGGGTAGGTGTTGATGTCGCCCACCGCGAAGATGCCCGGGATGTTGGTCTCGAACTTCTCGGTGTCCACCTTGATCTGCTTGCGCTCGAGCGCCAGGCCCCACTCGGCGATCGGGCCGAGCTTGGGCGACAGGCCGAAGAACACCAGCAGGTCGTCCAGCGGCAGGCGGCGCGTCACGCCGTCGGCGCCGGTCACCTTGATCTCGGTGAGCAGGCCGTCCTTTTCCTCGTAGCCGCTGATCTGGCCGACCACGAACTGCATCTCCAGCTGCTCGCACAGTTCCTTCATCTTGGCCACCGAGGCGGGCGCCGCGCGGAAGCCGTCGCGGCGGTGGATCATCACCACCGACTCGGCCTTGCCGATCAGGTCCAGCGTCCAGTCGAGCGCGGAGTCGCCGCCGCCGACGATGACCAGGTTGCGGCCGTGGAAGCGGCTCGGATCCTTGACGCGGTAGAACAGCTGCTTGCCCTCGAACCTGTCGATGCCCTCGACCTTGACCGTGCGCGGCTGGAACGAGCCCACGCCGGCGGCGATGAAGATGGTCTTGGTGATGAAGCGCGTGCCGAGCGAGGTCTCGACGAAGAAGCGGCCGTCGTCGCGGCGCTCCACCACCGAGACTTCCTGGCCCAGGTGGAAGGTCGGCTCGAACGGCTCGATCTGCTTGAGCAGGTTGTCGGTGAGCTCCTGGCCGGTGCAGATGGGCACCGCCGGGATGTCGTAGATCGGCTTGTCCGGATACAGCTCCACGCACTGGCCGCCCACCACCTTCAGCGAGTCGATCACGTGCGCCTTGATTTCGAGCAGGCCCAGTTCGAAGACCTGGAAGAGTCCGACCGGTCCGGCGCCGACGATCAGCGCGTCGATTTCCAGCGGCTGGCCGCCGGCGTTGCCGGTGGCCACGCTGAGGCTGGCGTCGGCGACGGGGTTAGGAATGCTCAAGTCCATATTCGTCCTGATACGTTGTGGGCACCGATGTGCCCGGCATGACGGGAAAACGCGTATGTGGGGACGGCTTCCTGGCCTGTTCTGCTCTCTTGATCCGGCGGATCCAGGCGTTCAGCGCTCGAGGTACTGCAGCTTGTCGCCGACGTCCTTCCACTGGTCGGCGTCGGGCAGCGGCGACTTGGTCTTGGTGATGGACGGCCAGTTGCGCGCGAGCTCGGCGTTGAGGTCGATGTACTGCTGCTGGTCGCCGGGCACGTCTTCTTCCGCGTAGATCGCGTTCACCGGGCATTCCGCCACGCACACCGCGCAATCGATACACTCGTCCGGGTCGATGGTGAGAAAGTTCGGACCTTCGCGGAAGCAATCGACCGGACACACGTCGACGCAGTCGGTGTATTTGCAGCGGATGCAGGATTCGGTGACAACGTGAGTCATTTCGGTTCCAGAAAAACGGGGTCGGCTTCGATGGGGGGATCAGGCTTGCTGTGCACTGCGAATCACGCCGCCGGGCGGGGCCGGATGGGATGCCCCGCGGGTTCACCATCCGTCCACCATGAGTTCACCGTGCGCGGCGCGAGCGCAGGCCGTGGCCTTTCAAAGACCGATATTGTAGCCGAGGCGCAAACCTAGGGTAATCCTCCTATATAGCCGGATCAGATAGTTTTCTTATTTCTTTATGTAGGTTTGATCCAGCGCAGTACCGGCGCGCCCGCGCCGGCGCGCTTTGCTGGCTCCCGGCCCGGCGCCGTTGTATGCTCCCCAGGGCCTGCCCGCGCCGCCGGCGCGCCAAAACGAGGAGAACGCCATGCCAGTTCCCGTCCGCCAGCAGCCCGCCGGCAGCGCCCGGCGCACGCGCGCGGCGGCGCGGCTCGCCGGGCTGGCGCTGCTGCCGGCCCTGGCCGCGCCGGTGGCGCACGCGCAGACGCTGGCGCAGGCCGGCGGCCCGTCCGAGAGTGTGGTGGCGCGGCTGATGGCGTGGCGCATGGAGACCGACCGGCCGGTGTCGCTGGCCGCGCTGACCCGCTTCGAATGGGACGACTTCGGCGTGGTGGTCGAGCCCGCCGGCGAGGCCGTGGCCAATTGCGGCCAGGCCGGCTTCATGCCGTGCGATGCCGGCCTGCAGCCGGCGCGCGGCGCGCCGGTCCAGGTGCTGGTGTTCCGCCGCGCGGCCACGCCGGTCTACCACGAGCGCATCACGGTGCGCTCGGCCGTGTTCGCCGAACCGCTGCCGAGCGCCGTGCCGCGCGCGCAGGCCACGCTGATCGGATGCCCAGGCTACAACGGCGAGACGCTGTGGTGCCTGCGCGGCAGCGCGCGCGGCCGCCAGCCGGACCGCTTCCTCGATGGCGGGTGAGCGCGCCCGCCGCCAGCCCTGCGTGCGCGCTTTCGGTTAGCATGTCGCACTGACTTGGCTTTGCCGTCCGGCCTGACATGATCATCTCATCCCTGCTCGACACCGACCTGTACAAATTCACCATGATGCAGGTGGTGCTGCACCATTTCCCGGCGGCGCAGGTCGAGTACCGCTTCAAGTGCCGCAACGCGGGCATGGACCTGACGCCCTACGTGGACGAGATCCGCGACGAGATCGCCCAGTTGTGCCAGGTGCGTTTCACCGAGGACGAGCTCGACTACCTGCGCGGCCTGCGCTTCATCAAGAGCGATTTCGTCGATTTCCTCGGACTGTTCCACCTCAACCAGAAATACGTCACGGTGGCGCCCGCCGCATCGGGCGCGGGCGAGATCGAGATCACCATCCGCGGCCCGTGGCTGCACACCATCCTGTTCGAGGTGCCGCTGCTGGCCATCGTCAACGAGGTGTACTTCCGCAACACGCAGCCGCAGCCGGACTGGCGCGAAGGCCGCCGCCGGCTCGAAGAGAAGCTGGCCCTGCTGAAGATGCCCGGCCACGCCGACTGCGTGATCGCCGACTACGGCTCGCGGCGCCGCTTCTCGCGCGACTGGCAGGAAGAGGTGCTGCAGACCATGCGCCGCGTGCTCGGGCCCCAGTTGGCCGGCACCAGCAACGTGCATTTCGCGCGCATGCACAACCTGATCCCGCTGGGCACGATGGCGCATGAATACCTGCAGGCCTGCCAGGCGCTCGGCCCGCGGCTGCGCGACTCGCAGGTGTTCGCGCTCGAGGTGTGGGCCAAGGAGTACCGCGGCGACCTCGGCATCGCCCTGTCCGATACCTACGGCTTCGACGCCTTCCTGCGCGACTTCGACCTCTATTTCTGCAAGCTGTTCGACGGCGTGCGCCACGATTCCGGCGACCCCTTCGCGTGGGGCGAGCGCATGCTGGCCCACTACGCCGCGGGCCGCGTCGACCCGCTGGGCAAGACGCTGATCTTCAGCGACAGCCTCGACATCCCGCGCGTGATCGAGCTGTACGAGCGCTTCGGCGGGCGCTGCCGGCTGGCCTTCGGCGTGGGCACCAACCTCACCAACGACCTCGGCTACACGCCGCTGCAGATCGTCATCAAGATGACCCGCTGCAACGGGCAGCCGGTGGCCAAGCTGTCGGACACGCCCGAGAAGACCATGTGCGACGATCCCGCCTACCTGACCTACCTGCGGCAGGTATTCGGCATCAAGGCGCCGGCCTGAACCCGGGAACCCGGGAACCCCGGCCTCCAGACATTCCGCATCCACCACCGGACAGCAACGCATGGACACCTCTTCCGCACGCGACCGCATCTTCGCCCGCATCCGCGCCGCCCAGGGCCGCGCCGCCGGAGTCAGCAACGGCGAGCGCGCGGCGGTGGCCGACTATCTCGCGCGCCATCCGGCCGGCCCGCGCCCGCCGGCGCCGGCGGACCGCATCGCCGCGTTCGAGGCGCAGGCGCTCAAGCTGGCCTCCACGGTGGCGCGCGTGGCGACGCTGGCCGACGTGCCGGCCGAGGCCGCGCGCTACCTCGACAGCCTGGGCCTGGCGCGCCGCGCCATCGCCTGGGACAGCTTCGGCGCGCTCGACTGGCAGGCGCACGGCCTGGCGGTGGAGTGCCGCCTGCCCGAGCGCGACGCGCAGGCCGACCACGACCACGGCGACCTGGTCGGCATCACCGGCTGCTTCTGCGCCATCGCCGAGACCGGCTCGCTGATGCTGCTGTCCGGGCCGCAGACCTTTGCCTCGGCCGCGCTGCTGCCGGAGACGCATATCGCGGTGGTGCCGGTCTCGCGCATCGTCGACGGCCTCGAGGACGCCTTCGCGCTGGCGCGCGGCGAGCGCGGCGAATTGCCGCGCGCCACCAACGTCATCAGCGGCCCGTCGCGCACCGGCGACATCGAGCAGACCATCGTGCTCGGCGCGCACGGGCCCTACCGCGTGCACGTGATCCTGGTCGAGCAGGACTGAGCGCCGCGCGCCCGGCGCCCGCGCGGGAAAGCCGCAGGAAAGTTCGGCGGAAAGCCGGCGGAAAGCCACGGCGATTGCTTTACACTTGAGGCCTTCGCCGCGCGCCGGCGGCCCGCCGTGCCGGCGCCTTGCCGGCCGGCGCGCTGTCTCCGCCCGCCGCCTTCGCCCGGCGCGGGTGCCGCAATCCAGAACCAGGAGATCCCGCCCGATGCGCCGTGCCCCCGCCTTGCTTTCACCACTGCTCGCGCTGACGCCCGGCCTGGCCGGCGCGGCGGAGCTCGATGGTGCGGCGCTGTCGCCGGCATGGGCCCTGCCGTTCGCCGGCACGCTGCTGTCGATCGCGCTGTTGCCGCTGCTCGCGCCGCGCTTCTGGCATCACCACTACGGCAAGGTCGTGGCGGCCTGGGCGCTGCTGTTCCTGGTGCCGTTCGCGCTGGCCTTCGGCGCGCATGCGGCGGCCGCCAGCGCCGTGCATGCGCTGCTTTCCGAATACGTGCCGTTCATCGCGCTGATCGCCTCGCTCTACATCGTGGCCGGCGGCATCTGCGTGCGCGGCAACCTGCACGGCACGCCGCGCCTGAACACCGGCCTGCTCGCGCTCGGCACGGTGCTGGCCAGCCTGATGGGCACCACCGGCGCGGCCATGCTGCTGATCCGCCCGCTGCTGCGCGCCAACGACAACCGGCGCCACGTCGCGCACGTGGTGGTGTTCTTCATCTTCCTGGTGGCCAACGCGGGCGGCGCGCTCACGCCGCTCGGCGACCCGCCGCTGTTCCTGGGCTTCCTCAAGGGCGTGGATTTCTTCTGGACGCTGCGCAACATCCTCCCCGAGACCCTGTTCATCTGCGGCGCGCTGCTGGTGATCTTCTACTTCGTCGACCGGCACTACTACCTCAACAGGGAAGAAGAATTGCCGGCCGCGGCCGATCCCACGCCGGACTCGGCGGGCATCCGCATCGAGGGCAAGCGCAATTTCGTGCTGCTGCTGGCGGTGGTCGGACTGGTGCTGATGAGCGGGCTGTGGCAGCCCGGCATCGCGTTCGACGTGATGGGCGCGCCGGTCGGCCTGCAGATGGCCGTGCGCGACGTGCTGCTGGTGGCGGTGGCGCTGCTGTCGCTGTGGATCACGCCGGCCGCGGCGCGCGCCGGCAACGAGTTCACCTGGGAGCCGATCCTCGAGGTGGGCAAGCTGTTCGCCGGCATCTTCCTGACCATCATCCCGGTGATCGCCATGCTCAAGGCCGGCGCGGACGGCGCGTTCGCCGGCGTGATCGGCCTGGTCAGCGACGCCGGCGGCCAGCCCGTCGACGGCATGTATTTCTGGGCCACCGGCATCCTGTCGTCGTTCCTCGACAACGCGCCGACCTACCTGGTGTTCTTCAACACCGCCGGCGGCGATGCCGCCACGCTGATGACGCGGAACGCCTCCACGCTGGCGGCGATCTCGGGGGGCGCCGTGTTCATGGGCGCCAATACCTACATCGGCAACGCGCCCAACCTGATGGTCAAGGCCATCGCGGAAAGCCGCGGCGTGCGCATGCCCAGCTTCTTCGGCTACATGCTGTGGTCGGGGTGCGTGCTGGTGCCGTTGTTCCTGATGATGACCTTTATCTTTTTCCACGTCCAAGCATGAGCAAGCCATCCATTCTCGTGACCCGCGCCGTCTTTCCCGAAGTGATCGACCGGCTCGCGCAGTATTTCGACGTCGACAGCAACCAGCAGGACGAGGCGCTCGACGCCGCCGCGCTGAAGGCGCGCCTGGCCGGCAAAGCCGGCGTGCTGGCCAATGCCGCGGACCGCATCGACGGCGCGCTGGTGGCGGCGCTGCCGGCGCTGCGCGCGGTCTGCAACATGGCCGTGGGCTACAACAACCTCGACGTGGCGGCGCTGACCGCCGCTGGCATCGTGGCGACCAACACGCCCGACGTGCTGACGGAAACCACCGCCGATTTCGGCTGGGCCCTGCTGATGGCCACCGCGCGCCGCGTGACCGAGTCCGAGCACTGGCTGCGCGCCGGCAAGTGGGAGCGCTGGAGCTTCGACATGTTCCTCGGCATGGACCTGCATGGCAGCACGCTCGGCATCCTCGGCATGGGCCGCATCGGCCAGGCGCTGGCGCGGCGCGCGGCGGGCTTCGGCATGCCGGTGATCTACCACAACCGCAGCCGCCTGCCCGAGGACACCGAGCGCGCGCTCAACGCGCGCTACGTCAGCAAGGCCGGGCTGCTGGCGCAGTCCGACCACCTGATCCTGGTGCTGCCGTACAGCGCGCAGAGCCACCACAGCATCGGCGCGGCCGAGCTGGCGCAGATGAAGCCGTCGGCCACGCTGGTCAACCTCGCGCGCGGCGGCATCGTCGACGATGCCGCGCTGGCCGAGGCGCTGCGCGAGCGCCGCCTGTTCGCCGCCGGGCTCGACGTGTTCGAGGGCGAGCCGCAGGTGCATCCCGGCCTGCTGGCGGTGCCCAACGTGGTGCTGACCCCGCATATCGCCAGCGCCTCGGAGAAGACCCGCCGCGCGATGGCCGACCTTGCCGCCGACAACCTGATCGCCGCGCTCGACGCCGGGCCGCAGGCGGGGCACCCGTCCTCGGTGATCAATCCCGACGTGATGGCGCGCCGCCGCTGAAGCCTGTGCGCCGCCGTGGCGCGCCATGCCGCCACGGCGTTCCCGATCCTTCCCGACCCACATGAACCTGATTTCCCTCCTGACGCTGGCGCTCGCGGCGGCCGCGGTATTGCTGCTGCTGGCATTGGTGCTGCGCGGGCGCGGCGACGGCGCCAGCCCGGAACTGGTGCGGCTGCTCGCCGAGCTGCGCGCCGAAGGCGCGCGCGGCACCGAGCGGCTCGACCGGCTCGAGCGCGAGCTGCGCACCGAGATCGCCGAGAGCGCCCGCACCGGCCGCGGCGAGGCCGGCCAGCAGATGATGCGCTTCCAGCAGGCGCTGTCGTCGCAGCTTACCAGCATCGCCACGCTGCAGAACAACCAGATCGACATGTTCGCGCAGCAGCTCGCCAAGCTGACCGAATCCAACGCCGCGCAGCTCGACCAGGTCCGGCAGAACCTGCTGGCGCAGGGCCAGCAGGCGCGCGAGGAGCAGGGCGCGGCGCTGCGCCGCTTCGGCGACGTGCTGCAGCAGCAGCTGGGGCAGATGTCGGAGGGCAACGAGCGGCGCCTGGGCGAGGTGCGCGCCACGCTCGAGCAGAAGCTCAAGGAGATCGAGGCCAACAACGCCGGCAAGCTCGAGGAGATGCGCCGCACCGTGGACGAGAAGCTGCACGCCACGCTCGAGCAGCGCCTGGGCGAGTCGTTCAAGCTGGTGTCCGAGCGGCTCGAGCAGGTGCATCGCGGGCTGGGCGAGATGCAGGCGCTGGCGCAGGGCGTGGGCGACCTCAAGCGCGTGCTGACCAACGTGAAGTCGCGCGGCACCTGGGGCGAGGTGCAGCTGGAGATGCTGCTCGAGCAGGTGCTGACCAGCGAGCAGTACGCCAAGAACGTGGAGACCGTGCGCAATACCGGCGCGCGCGTGGAGTTCGCCATCCGCTTGCCGGGCAAGGACCCCGACGGCGGCGTGGTCTGGCTGCCGATCGACGCCAAGTTTCCCAAGGAGCAGTACGAGCGCCTGCTCGACGCGCAGGAGCGCGGCGACGCGGACGGCGTGGCCGCGGCCGGGCGCGAGCTGGAAGTGGCGATCCGGCGCGAGGCGCAGACCATCTCGGAGAAATACGTCTCGCCGCCGGCCACCACCGACTTCGCCATCCTGTTCCTGCCGACCGAGGGGCTGTACGCCGAAGTGCTGCGCCGCCCCGGCCTGGTCGACCTGCTGCAGCGCGACCACCGCATCACGGTGGCCGGGCCGACCACGCTGATGGCCCTGCTCAACAGCCTGCAGATGGGATTCCGCACGCTGGCGCTGGAGCGGCGCTCGAGCGAGGTGTGGAGCGTGCTCGGCGCGGTCAAGACCGAGTTCGGCAAGTTCGGCGTGGTGCTGTCCCGGACGCGCGACACGCTCGAGCGGGCCGCGCGCAACATCGAGCAGGCCGAAGTGCGCACGCGCCAGATGGAGCGCAAGCTGCGCACGGTGGAGGCGCTGCCCGGCGAGGCCGCGCAGGAACTGCTGGGCCTGGAAGCGGCGCCGGAGCCGGACGGCGAGGAAGGGGAGGCCGGCTGAGTGCCGGCGCCCGCGTGACGCCCGCGACAGCGGCAGGCAGCAAAAAGCGCATCGGAACGATGCGCTTTTTTCAGGCTTGCGGCCGGGCGGAGCGGGTGGACCGGATCAAGGCAGGTCGCGGACCGTGACCTCGATGCCGCCGAAGCGCGCCGCGACCCAGTTGTAGGCCTTGCAGGCCAGCCACAGCAGGCCGAAGCCGACCAGCGCGTTGAGTATCAGCGCCGTGAACACCGTGATGCCCGGCAGGTCGCCGTAGCGGATGAAGGCCACGAACAGGCCCAGCAAGACGATAGGTACCGAGAAGCACAGGTACACCAGCACCAGCGCGCGGGCGGTTTTGACCGGGTGGAGGTACGCGATCTCCTGATTCATGACAGCTTGGGGCATAAGCAGAGTAATGTTGCGCAAGTGTATCGAATGGGTGCTGCGGCGCATAGTCCGCCACCCGCGGGGTGCGGAAATCCCCCGGTCTGATGGCTAAACAATCGTAAAACTGCGGCACAAAAACGACACCGGGCCAGCCTACATCAGCCCGTCGAACAGCATCACCTCGACTTCGTCGCCCGCGCCCACCATGCCCTGGTCGTGGCCGAGCACGATGAAGCAGTTGGCCTCGCTCATCGAGCGCAGCACGCCGGAGCCCTGCTGGCCGGTGATGCCCACCTGCCAGCCGCCGTCCGCGGCCTGCGTCAGGATGCCGCGCTGGTACTCGGTGCGCCCGGGTTTCTTGCGGATGGGCTGCGTGCTGCGCACGCGCATCAGCGGCAGCGGCGGCACCTGGGCGCCCATCTGCCGGTGCAGCGCCGCGCGCACGAAATGATAGAACGTCACCATCACCGCCACCGGGTTGCCGGGCAGCCCGAACAGCAGCGCCTCGCGGCCGTGGGAGGCGATGCGGCCGAACGCCATCGGCCGCCCCGGGCGCATGGCGATCTTCCAGAACGTGACGTCGCCCAGCCGCGCCATGATCTGCTTCGTATAGTCGGCGTCGCCCACCGACACGCCGCCCGAGGTGATGACGGCGTCGGCATTCTCGCAGGCGCTGCGCAGCGCGGCTTCGAGCGCGTCGGGGTCGTCGCGCACCACGCCCATGTCGAGCAGGTCCACGTCCAGGCGCCGCAGCATGCCGTGCAGGGTGTAGCGGTTGGAGTCGTAGACGCAGCCCGGCCCGAGCGGCTCGCCGATCGAGCGCAGCTCGTCGCCGGTGGAGAAGAAGGCCACGCGCAGGCGCCGGCGCACCTTGACCTCGGCCACGCCGAGCGAGGCCAGCAGGCCCAGGTCGGCCGGGCGCAGGATGCGTCCGGCGGCCAGCGCGGGCTGGCCCACGGCGAGATCCTCGCCGCGCAGGCGGCGGTTGTCGCCGGCGCCCACCGCGGCCGCGTCGAAGCGGATCAGGCCGTCCCGCGCCTGCACGAATTCCTGCGGGATCACGGTGTCGCAGCCGGGCGGCATGATGGCGCCGGTCATGATGCGCGCCGCCTTGCCCGGCGCGACCGGCGGGCAGCCCGCGCCGCCCGCGAAGGCGCTGCCGGCGACCGCCAGGGCGACCTCGCCGCCGGCCGCCAGCGCGC
>NZ_AQPL01000439.1:0-1033 GCF_000395345.1 Cupriavidus sp. WS
GGCGCTGCCGGCGACCGCCAGGGCGACCTCGCCGCCGGCCGCCAGCGCGCTGCCGGCGAAGGCGTAGCCGTCCATCGCCGCGTTGTCGTGGGCGGGCACGTCCAGCGTGGAGACCACGTCCGCGGCCAGCACGCGGCCGAGCGCCGCGCGCAGGGCGACCTGCTCGGTGCCGCGCACGGGCTCGATCACCTCGCCGATGATGCGGCTGGCCTGCGCCACCGGCAGGGCGTCGGGATCGTAGTCGGACAGGCAGGAAATGACGGTTTGCAGAGATGGCATGGCTCGGTCCCGGAGAGGCAGCAACCCGGATCGTCAGCGCGCTTCCAGCGCGCGCAGCTCGTCCAGGGTATTGATATTGGCGAAAGCGCCGGCGTCTTCGAACAGCACTTCGGCAAGGCGGTGCGAGGCGGCCCAGGTCTCGATCCTGCGGCCGCCCCCGGCGAGGTATGCCGCCAGGCTGTCGCGCGCCGTCGCCGGCATCAGGCAGAACACCTGCTGGGTTTGCCGGCGGCCCGCCGCGTCGACGGTGACGGGAATGGCCATGTCGGCGCCCTGCGTCTCGATCGCCGCGGCCAGGCGCGCGGCCAGGTCGGCCGGCAGGCACGGCGAATCGCAGGGCGAGGTCAGCAGCCAGCCCGTGCGGCATTGTCGCAGGCCGGCGAGCATTCCGGCTAGCGGTCCGGCGAATTCCGGTGCCGAATCCGGCGCGGCGTCCGTCACCACCGGCACTCCGAAGGACGCATAGGCCGCCAGGTTGCGGTTGGCGCTGATCAGCACGCCGCCGACCTGGGGCGCCAGGCGCGCCAGCGTATGCGCGGTCATGGGCATGCCGCGGAACGGCTGCAGGCCCTTGTCGGTCCCGCCCATGCGGCTGCCCCTGCCGCCGGCGAGGATCAGGCCGGTGATGTCGTCGCGTGGAATCATTGAATGGAAGCCGGTTGGTGGCGTGCGGCGCGGTCGCATCCCGCGGTTGCGTCCCGCGTTGCGCCTCGCAGTTGCGTCCTTATCCGCCGATATAGGACATCTCGATCTT
>NZ_AQPL01000440.1:0-22646 GCF_000395345.1 Cupriavidus sp. WS
TGGCCAAGATCCTCGACTGATAAGGTCGATCAGCGGATACGGCACCAACCGGCCGCATCCGTTGCCAGAGGGGTTGGCGTCAGCGCCGACCCCAAAGTTGTTTTAGGGGTATAGCTCAACTGGCAGAGCGTCGGTCTCCAAAACCGAAGGTTGGGGGTTCGATTCCCTCTGCCCCTGCCAATTCAATCAGCCGCGTCGCGATACAGTATCGTGACGCGGCTTAGTCTCGTTTGCGAAACATGGCCAATCCCAACGTCGAAACCGTCAATGCCTCCAGCGGCAAGTGGTTGCTGGGCGTCGCGGTGCTATTGGTGGTTGCCGGCGTCATCGGTTTCTATGCCCTGGCACAGCAGCCTTCCTATGTGCGCGGCGCCGCGCTGTTCGGCGGCATCGCACTGGGCGTGGTGGTCGCGCTGGTCTCGGCGCCGGGCAAGGACTTCATCGGATTCGCCAAGGAATCCTATCGCGAAGTCCGCAAGGTCGTCTGGCCTACCCGCAAGGAAGCCGGTCAGATGACGGGCTTGGTGTTTGTCTTCGTCGTGATCATGGCCGTGTTCCTGTGGTCTGCGGACAAGCTCATCGAGTGGGTCATCTTTTCGCTCGTGCTTGGCTGGAAATGAAGGATAGAACATGACGGATAACGCACAACAGGAAGTCCCCGCAGCGGAATCGCCTTCGTCGAAGAAGCGCTGGTATGTGGTGCACGCTTATTCCGGCATGGAAAAGAGCGTGCAGCGCGCGCTGCAGGAGCGCATCGACCGCGCGGAAATGCAGGACAAGTTCGGCCGCATCCTGGTGCCGTCGGAAGAAGTGATCGAGATCAAGGGCGGCCAGAAGTCCGTCACCGAGCGCCGTTTCTTCCCCGGCTACGTGCTGGTCGAGATGGAAATGACCGACGAGACCTGGCACCTGGTGAAGAACACCAGCAAGGTCACGGGTTTCGTGGGTGGCGCGCGCAATCGCCCGAGCCCGATTTCCCAGCGGGAAGTCGACAAGATCATGACCCAGATGCAGGAAGGGGTCGAGAAGCCGCGTCCCAAGACGCTGTTCGAAGTGGGCGAAATGGTGCGCGTCAAGGACGGCCCGTTCACCGACTTCAACGGCAATGTCGAGGAAGTGAACTACGAGAAATCGCGCCTGCGCGTCTCGGTCACGATCTTCGGCCGCGCCACCCCGGTCGAGCTCGAGTTCGGCCAGGTCGAGAAGGTTTAAGGATTTTGCCCGCCGCCGGCCCGCAAGGGCGGCGGCGGACGAATAGGGCGGGGTCCTCGCGACCGCGCCCAAAGAGGAGCGTGAGGTCGTGCCAGCGGCACGGCGACAGCGCGTTACGACTCAACAGGATCCGTTCGACAAGCGAAGGATCCGGATTGGAGTAAAGATGGCCAAGAAGATCATTGGCTTTATCAAGCTGCAGATTCCGGCTGGTAAGGCAAATCCCTCCCCGCCCGTGGGCCCGGCACTGGGTCAGCGCGGCCTGAACATCATGGAGTTCTGCAAGGCGTTCAACGCGCAGACCCAGGGCATGGAACCCGGCCTGCCGGTGCCGGTGGTGATTACCGCCTTCGCCGACAAGAGCTTCACGTTCGTGATGAAGTCGCCCCCGGCGACCGTGCTGATCAAGAAGGCCGCCGGCCTGACCAAGGGTTCGGCCAAGCCGCACACCGACAAGGTCGGCAAGATCACCCGCGCCCAGGCTGAAGAAATCGCCAAGGCAAAGAACGCTGACCTGACCGCCGCCGACCTGGACGCCGCCGTGCGTACCATTGCCGGCTCGGCGCGTTCGATGGGCATCACCGTGGAGGGTCTGTAAATGGCTAAGCTTTCGAAGCGCGCAGCCGCCAACAAGGCGAAGATCGAGCGCACCAAGTTCTACCCGATCGACGAGGCCCTGGGCCTGGTGAAGGAATGCGCATCGGCCAAGTTCGACGAATCGATCGACGTGGCCGTGCAGCTCGGCATCGATGCGAAGAAGTCGGACCAGGTGGTCCGCGGCTCCGTGGTGCTGCCTGCCGGTACCGGCAAGTCGGTGCGCGTGGCTGTGTTCGCGCAAGGCGAAAAGGCTGAAGCTGCCAAGGCAGCCGGCGCCGACATCGTCGGCATGGAAGACCTGGCCGAGCAAGTCAAGGCCGGCAACCTGAACTTCGACGTGGTGATCGCCTCGCCGGACACCATGCGTGTCGTCGGTACGCTGGGCCAGATCCTGGGCCCGCGCGGCCTGATGCCGAACCCGAAGGTCGGCACCGTGACGCCCGACGTGGCCCAGGCCGTGAAGAACGCCAAGGCCGGTCAGGTGCAGTACCGCGTCGACAAGGCCGGTATCATCCACGCCACCATCGGCCGCCGCTCGTTCGACGACGCCGCGCTGAAGAGCAACCTGAACGCGCTGATCGAAGCGCTGGTGAAGTCGAAGCCGGCCACGAGCAAGGGCGTGTACCTGCGCAAGATCGCCGTGTCGTCCACGATGGGCGTTGGCGTGCGCGTGGAACAGGGCTCGCTGTCGGCCTGAGGCTGACAGACACCGGGCGGACCCGATAACGTCGCCCGGGGTAAAGAATCGAAGATCCCGGCCCAGGCCGGGGTCGTCTCCCCGGCTGCAGCGGCGCCCCAACAGGCGCGGCAGCCGCGGGGAGCAAGGCTTTGGGCAGTGGTGCCCGCCGGCGCAAGCAGGCAGGCACCGCTGGTTATCAAAGACCGCTGGTGGCGGGCGCGGCCGAAGTCTGGCCGGCTTGCCTTAATCGGGCGGAGCGTGTGTGGCGGGGTGTTTGACCCGGCTGCGGCGCCTCCCGCCCCACCAGCGCAGATGGCGCACCCGAGGGATTGATGAATCCGGGCAACGACCCGGGTGATTCGGGCCAATCGGACGCCGTTCGTTTGGACTGATGTGCGTGCCCCGGACGATCCGGGGGACAAGCATCGTTTTGGAGCTTAACCGTGCCACTCAATATTGAAGATAAGAAGGCCGTCGTTGCTGAGGTTTCGGCGCAAGTCGCCAAAGCCCAGACCATCGTCGTGGCCGAATATCGCGGCATTGCGGTTGGCGATCTGACCAAGCTGCGCGCCAAGGCCCGCGAGCAAGGCGTGTACCTGCGCGTTCTGAAGAACACGCTGGCCCGCCGCGCCGTGGAAGGCACGCCGTTTGCAGGCCTCGCAGAGCAAATGACCGGCCCGCTGATCTACGGTATTTCCGAAGATGCAGTGTCGTCGGCCAAGGTTCTGAACGACTTTGCCAAGACCAACGACAAGCTGGTTCTGCGCGCAGCGTCGTACGACGGCAACGTGCTCGATGCTGCTGCCGTCAAGGCACTGGCCTCGATCCCGAGCCGTGACGAACTGATTGCTCAGCTGCTTGGCGTGATGCAGGCACCGGTGTCGGGCTTCGCCCGTCTGCTGGCTGCACTGGCCGCCAAGAAGGGCGAGGGCGAAGCCGCCCCCGCCGAGAGCGAAGGCGCGGCTGCCTAAGGCGCAAGCCCGCAGCCCGGCTTAAAAGATCGCATTACCGATACCGAATCAAATCTAGCAGGAGTAACAAATGGCAATCAGCAAAGACGACATCCTCGAAGCCGTAGGCGCGATGTCCGTGATGGAACTGAACGACCTGGTCAAGGCGTTCGAAGAAAAGTTCGGCGTGTCCGCCGCTGCAATGGCCGTGGCCGCTGCCCCGGGCGCCGGCGGTGCTGCCGCTGCCGAAGAGCAGACCGAGTTCAACGTGATCCTGGCCGAAATCGGCGCCAACAAGGTTGGCGTGATCAAGGCCGTGCGCGAAATCACCGGCCTGGGCCTGAAGGAAGCCAAGGACCTGGTCGATGGCGCACCGAAGCCCGTCAAGGAAGGCGTGGACAAGGCTGCTGCAGCCGAAGCCAAGAAGAAGCTGGAAGACGCAGGCGCAAAGGCCGAAATCAAGTAAGCTGTGCTCGCGTGCCATTTCGCGGCACGCGGATGGGGCTGGCAAAGGGAGTTTCCCGGCGCCAGCCTTTTTGCGCTTCTGCGAAGTGTGTTTTATACGACACCTGGAGCGCGGATAAATCGGACAAGTCGCCAGAGTATGGCGCAAGAAGTGGCGTAAACGATGCTTGAAAGCTAGGTAATTTCCTAAGCTTCAGCAGAGGCCAAACATCAGTGGCACACTAAACGGTTGCTGATGTTTGTCTTCTGAACCGACTGCAGAAGACAAGTTTGGTCGGGTGTCCCCCGAGCCGGCATGGCGCATCGCGTCGTAGCTGCCGGCTCGCAGCGTGCGGGCACCGTCAGCCAGAGGTTGGTAGCGGCCAACCGCCAAATCCCCTCCCAGTCGCTGAACACCTCAGGTGCTGCGCCAGGTCCAGCCAGCCCTGCGATGATTCGGAGATCCCATGGCGTACAGCTTCACCGAAAAGAAGCGCATTCGCAAAAGTTTTGCGAAGCGCGCGACGGTTCACCAGGTTCCTTTCCTGCTTGCCACTCAGATTGAATCCTACACTCAGTTTCTGCAAGAGGATACGCCACCCTCGCGTCGCAAAACAGAGGGCCTGCAAGCGGCATTCAGCGCAATCTTCCCGATTGTGTCGCACAACGGGCTCGCCCGTATGGAGTTCGTCTCCTACCACCTCTCCAACCCGCCGTTCGACGTCAAGGAATGTCAACAGCGTGGCCTGACCTTCCACTCGGCCCTGCGCGCCAAAGTGCGCCTGATCATCAACGATCGGGAAAATCCGGGCAAGGTCAAGGAAGTCAAGGAACAGGAAGTCTACATGGGCGAAATTCCGCTCATGACGTCGACCGGTTCGTTCGTGATCAACGGTACCGAGCGCGTGATCGTCTCGCAGCTCCACCGTTCCCCCGGCGTGTTCTTCGAGCACGACAAGGGCAAGACCCACAGCTCGGGCAAGCTGCTGTTCTCGGCCCGGATCATCCCCTACCGCGGTTCGTGGCTCGATTTCGAGTTCGACCCGAAGGACATCCTGTACTTCCGCGTCGACCGCCGCCGCAAGATGCCGGTGACGATCCTGCTCAAGTCGATCGGCCTGACGCCCGAACAGATCCTGGCGCACTTCTTCGTGTTCGACAACTTCACGCTGCAGGCCGAAGGCGCGCAGATGGAGTTCGTGCCCGAGCGCCTGCGCGGTGAAGTCGCGCGCTTCGACATCGCCGACAAGAACGGCCGCGTCGTGGTGGAGAAGGACAAGCGCATCAACGCCAAGCACATCCGCGACCTGGACTCGGCCGGCACCAAGCTCATCAGCGTGCCGGAAGACTACCTGCTGGGCCGCGTGCTGGCCAAGAACATCATCGACCCGGACACCGGCGAGGTGATCGCCAACGCCAACGACGAGCTCACCGAGACCGTCCTGGAGAACCTGCGCGAAGCCGGCGTCAAGCAGATCCAGACGCTGTACACCAACGACCTGGACCAGGGTCCGTACATGTCGCAGACCCTGCGCGTGGACGACACCGCCGACCAGACCGCCGCGCGTATCGCCATCTACCGCATGATGCGTCCCGGCGAGCCGCCGACCGAAGACGCGGTGGAAGCGCTGTTCCAGCGCCTGTTCTACAGCGAAGAGTCGTACGACCTGTCGCGCGTCGGCCGCATGAAGGTCAACAGCCGCCTGGGCCGCCCGAGCGGCGAAGGCAGCATGGTGCTGCAGGACGAGGACATCCTCGAGACCATCAAGATCCTGGTCAACCTGCGCAACGGCAAGGGCGAGGTCGATGACATCGACCACCTGGGCAACCGCCGCGTGCGTTGCGTCGGCGAACTGGCCGAAAACCAGTTCCGCGCCGGCCTGTCGCGCGTGGAGCGCGCCGTCAAGGAACGTCTGGGCCAGGCCGAGACCGAGAACCTGATGCCGCACGACCTGATCAACTCGAAGCCGATCTCCTCGGCCATCCGCGAGTTCTTCGGTTCGTCGCAGCTGTCGCAGTTCATGGACCAGACCAACCCGCTGTCCGAGATCACGCACAAGCGCCGCGTCTCCGCACTGGGCCCGGGCGGCCTGACCCGCGAGCGCGCGGGCTTCGAAGTGCGCGACGTGCACCCGACCCACTATGGCCGCGTGTGCCCGATCGAAACGCCGGAAGGCCCGAACATCGGCCTGATCAACTCGCTGGCGCTGTATGCGCGCCTGAACGAGTACGGCTTCCTGGAAACGCCGTACCGCAAGGTCGTCGACAGCAAGCTGACCGACCAGGTCGACTACCTGTCCGCGATCGAGGAAGGCAAGTACGTGGTGGCGCAGGCCAACGCGACGGTCGACGCCGACGGCACCCTCATCGACGAACTGGTGTCGTCGCGTGAAGGCAGCGAGCGTGAAACCCGCATGGTCACGCCGGACCGCGTGCAGTACATCGACGTGGCGCCGTCGCAGATCGTGTCGGCGGCAGCCTCGCTGGTGCCGTTCCTCGAGCACGATGACGCGAACCGCGCACTGATGGGCGCGAACATGCAGCGCCAGGCCGTGCCTTGCCTGCGTCCGGACAAGCCGCTGGTGGGCACCGGCATCGAGCGCACCGTCGCGGTCGACTCGGGCACCGCCGTGCAGGCGACCCGTGGCGGCGTGGTGGACTACGTCGATGCGATGCGTATCGTGATCCGCGTAAACGACGACGAAGCCGTGGCCGGCGAAGTCGGCGTGGACATCTACAACCTGATCAAGTACACGCGCTCGAACCAGAACACCAACATCAACCAGCGTCCGATGGTCAAGGTCGGCGACTTCGTCGCCCGCGGCGACGTGATCGCCGACGGCGCCTCGACCGACCTGGGCGAGCTCGCGCTCGGCCAGAACATGCTGGTGGCGTTCATGCCGTGGAACGGCTACAACTTCGAAGACTCGATCCTGATCTCCGAACGCGTGGTCGCCGAAGACCGCTACACCTCGATCCACATCGAGGAACTGTCGGTCGTCGCCCGCGACACCAAGCTGGGACCGGAAGAAATCACGCGCGACATCTCCAACCTCGCCGAAGCGCAGCTGGCGCGCCTGGACGAGTCCGGCATCACCTACATCGGTGCCGAAGTGGAAGCCGGCGACGTGCTGGTGGGCAAGGTCACGCCGAAGGGCGAGACCCAGCTCACGCCGGAAGAAAAGCTGCTGCGCGCGATCTTCGGCGAGAAGGCTTCGGACGTGAAGGACACCTCGCTGCGCGTGCCCTCGGGCATGAGCGGCATCGTGATCGACGTCCAGGTCTTCACCCGCGAAGGCGTGACGCGCGACAAGCGTGCCCAGTCGATCATCGACGACGAACTCAAGCGCTACCGCCTGGACCTGAACGACCAGCTGCGCATCGTCGAAGGCGACGCCTTCCAGCGTCTGGAACGCCTGCTGCTCGACAAGACCGTCAACGGCGGTCCGAAGAAGCTGGCCAAGGGCGCCAAGCTGACCCGCGAGTACCTGGCCGACCTGGACAAGTACCACTGGTTCGACATCCGCCCGGCCGACGAGGAAGTCGCCGCCCAGCTCGAAGCCGTCAAGGAAGCCATCGAGCAGAAGCGCCACGAGTTCGACCTGGCCTTCGAAGAGAAGCGCAAGAAGCTCACGCAGGGCGACGAACTGCCGCCGGGCGTGATCAAGATGGTCAAGGTGTACCTGGCCGTCAAGCGCCGCCTGCAGCCTGGCGACAAGATGGCAGGCCGTCACGGCAACAAGGGTGTCGTGTCCAAGATCACCCCGATCGAAGACATGCCCTACATGGCCGACGGCACGCCCGCCGACATCGTGCTCAACCCGCTGGGCGTGCCTTCGCGGATGAACGTGGGCCAGATTCTGGAAACCCACCTGGGCTGGGCCGCGCGCGGCCTGGGCGAGCGCATCGGCAACATGCTGAAGGCGCAGGCCAAGGCAGCCGAAGTGCGCAAGCTGCTCACGCAGATCTACAACGAGAGCGGCAAGGTCGAAGACCTCGACAGCCTGTCGGATTCGGAAATCCTGGAACTGGCCGAGAACCTGAAGAAGGGCGTGCCATTCGCGACGCCGGTGTTCGATGGTGCGCATGAGGACGAAATCCGCCGCATGCTGGACCTCGCCTATCCGGAAGAGATCGCGAAGGAGAAGGGCCTGACCGCTTCCAAGCAGCAGGTCACGCTGTTCGACGGCCGCACCGGCGAAGCGTTCGAGCGTCCGGTCACGCTGGGCGTGATGCACATGCTGAAGCTGCACCACTTGGTCGACGACAAGATGCACGCCCGTTCGACCGGCCCGTACTCGCTGGTGACGCAGCAGCCGCTGGGCGGCAAGGCGCAGTTCGGTGGCCAGCGTTTCGGTGAAATGGAAGTGTGGGCGCTGGAAGCATACGGCGCCTCCTACGTGCTGCAGGAAATGCTGACGGTCAAGTCCGACGACGTGAACGGCCGGACCAAGGTCTACGAGAACATCGTCAAGGGCGAGCACTCGATCGATGCCGGCATGCCGGAATCGTTCAACGTGCTGGTGAAGGAAATCCGCTCGCTGGGTATCGACATCGACCTCGATCGCTACTGATCGAGAGCGCGCGGGAGGCCGGTCGCGGCCAGCCTCCCGCCGGTTGCCAGCTACGGTTTTCCCACAGGATGAATGTCGTGGCCCCGAAGGGATTTCGGGGTTGCGGCGAAACAAGGAGTTGCAATGAAAGCATTGCTCGATCTCTTTAAGCAGGTTCAGCAGGAAGAGCAGTTCGACGCGATCAAGATCGGCCTGGCCTCGCCGGAGAAGATCCGTTCGTGGTCGTACGGTGAAGTCAAGAAGCCGGAAACGATCAACTACCGCACGTTCAAGCCCGAGCGCGATGGCCTGTTCTGCGCCAAGATCTTTGGTCCGATCAAGGACTACGAGTGCCTGTGCGGCAAGTACAAGCGCCTCAAGCACCGCGGCGTGATTTGCGAGAAGTGCGGCGTCGAAGTGACGCTGGCCAAGGTGCGCCGCGAGCGCATGGGCCACATCGAACTGGCCGCGCCGACCGCGCACATCTGGTTCCTGAAGTCGCTGCCGTCGCGTCTGGGCATGGTGCTCGACATGACGCTGCGCGACATCGAGCGCGTGCTGTACTTCGAGGCATTCGTGGTGCTCGAGCCCGGCATGACCCCGCTCAAGAAGAGCCAGATCATGTCCGAGGACGACTACCTGGCCAAGTGCGACGAGTACGGCGAGGGCGAGTTCGTCGCCATGATGGGTGCCGAAGGCATCCGTGAGCTGCTGCGCGGCATCGACATCGAGAAGCAGATCGAACAGATCCGCGCCGAGCTGCAGGCCACCGGCTCCGAAGCCAAGATCAAGAAGTTCGCCAAGCGCCTGAAGGTGCTCGAGGCGTTCCAGCGCTCGGGCATCAAGCCCGAGTGGATGATCCTGGAAGTGCTGCCGGTGCTGCCGCCCGAGCTGCGTCCGCTGGTGCCGCTGGACGGCGGCCGCTTCGCGACCTCGGACCTGAACGACCTGTACCGCCGCGTCATCAACCGCAACAACCGCCTCAAGCGTCTGCTGGAGCTGAAGGCGCCTGAGATCATCGTGCGCAACGAAAAGCGCATGCTGCAGGAAGCGGTCGACTCGCTGCTGGACAACGGCCGTCGCGGCAAGGCGATGACCGGCGCCAACAAGCGTCCGCTGAAGTCCCTGGCCGAAATGATCAAGGGCAAGGGCGGCCGTTTCCGTCAGAACCTGCTGGGCAAGCGCGTCGACTACTCGGGCCGTTCGGTCATCGTGGTGGGCCCGACGCTCAAGCTGCACCAGTGCGGCCTGCCCAAGCTGATGGCGCTCGAGCTGTTCAAGCCCTTCATTTTCCACAAGCTGGAAACGATGGGCATCGCCACCACCATCAAGGCGGCGAAGAAGGAAGTGGAAAGCCAGACCGCGGTGGTGTGGGACATCCTCGAAGAGGTGATCCGCGAGCATCCGGTCATGCTCAACCGCGCGCCGACGCTGCACCGCCTGGGCATCCAGGCGTTCGAGCCGGTGCTGATCGAAGGCAAGGCCATCCAGCTGCACCCGCTCGTCTGCGCGGCGTTCAACGCCGACTTCGACGGCGACCAGATGGCCGTGCACGTCCCGCTGTCGCTGGAAGCGCAGATGGAAGCCCGCACGCTGATGCTGGCCTCCAACAACGTGCTGTTCCCGGCCAATGGCGACCCCTCGATCGTGCCGTCGCAGGACGTGGTGCTGGGTCTGTACTACACGACCCGCGACAAGATCAACGGCCGCGGCGAAGGCCTGACGTTCGCCGACATCAGCGAAGTGATCCGCGCCTACGAGAACAAGGAAGTCGAGCTGGCTTCCCGCGTGAACGTGCGCATCACCGAGTATGAGCTGGTGGACAAGGACGCCGTGGGCGACGCCCGCTTCGCGCCCAAGATCACGCTGCAGGCCACCACGGTCGGCCGCGCGATCCTGTCCGAGATCCTGCCGAAGGGCCTGCCGTTCTCGGTGCTGAACAAGCCGCTGAAGAAGAAGGAAATCTCGCGCCTGATCAACACCGCGTTCCGCAAGTGCGGCCTGCGCGAGACCGTGATCTTCGCCGACAAGCTGCTGCAGTCGGGCTTCCGTCTGGCCACGCGCGCCGGCATCTCGATCGCCATCGACGACATGCTGGTGCCGCCGCAGAAGGAAAAGATCATTGGCGACGCGGCCGCCAAGGTCAAGGAATACGACAAGCAGTACATGTCGGGCCTGGTGACCGACCAGGAACGCTACAACAACGTCGTGGACATCTGGGGCGCCGCCGGCGACCAGGTGGGCAAGGCGATGATGGAGCAGCTCCAGCATGAAGACGTGGTCGACCGCAACGGCAATACCGTCAAGCAGGAATCGTTCAACTCGATCTACATGATGGCCGACTCGGGCGCGCGCGGTTCCGCCGCGCAGATCCGCCAGCTGGCCGGCATGCGGGGCCTGATGGCCAAGCCGGACGGCTCGATCATCGAGACGCCGATCACGGCGAACTTCCGTGAAGGCCTGAACGTTCTGCAGTACTTCATCTCCACCCACGGCGCCCGTAAGGGCCTGGCCGACACGGCACTGAAGACCGCCAACTCGGGTTACCTGACCCGCCGTCTGGTCGACGTGACGCAGGATCTGGTGGTGGTGGAAGACGATTGCGGCACCACCAACGGCGTGGCCATGAAGGCCCTGGTCGAAGGCGGTGAAGTGATCGAAGCCCTGCGCGACCGTATCCTCGGCCGCGTGACGGTGACCGACGTGGTGAACCCGGAAACCCAGGAAACCGCGATCGAAGCCGGCACCCTGCTGGACGAAGACCTGGTCGACCTGATCGACGCCCTCGGCGTGGACGAAGTCAAGGTGCGCACCCCGCTGTCGTGCGACACGCGCTACGGCCTGTGCGGCAAGTGCTATGGCCGCGACCTCGGCCGCGGCGTGCTGGTGAACTCCGGCGAAGCGGTCGGCGTGATCGCCGCCCAGTCGATCGGCGAGCCGGGCACGCAGCTGACCATGCGTACCTTCCACATCGGCGGCGCGGCATCGCGCGCGGCGGTGGCATCGAGCGTGGAAGCGAAGGCAACCGGTACCGTGCGTTTCACGGCGACCATGCGCTACGTCACCAATGCGAAGGGCGAGCTGATCGTCATCTCGCGTTCGGGCGAAGCGCTGATCACCGACGACCACGGCCGCGAGCGCGAGCGCCACAAGATCCCGTACGGCGCGACGCTGCTGGTGCAGGACGGCCAGGCCATCAAGGCCGGCACGCAGCTCGCGACGTGGGACGCGCTGACGCGCCCGATCGTGTCGGAGTACACCGGCACGACCAAGTTCGAGAACGTCGAAGAAGGCGTGACCGTCGCCAAGCAGATGGACGAAGTCACCGGCCTGTCGACCCTCGTGGTGATCGACGCCAAGCGCCGCACGGCCGCCACCAAGGGCCTGCGCCCGCAGGTGAAGCTGCTCGACGCGAATGGCCAGGAAGTCAAGATCCCGGGCACGGACCACTCCGTGACCATCGGCTTCCAGGTCGGCGCGCTGATCACCGTGAAGGACGGCCAGCAGGTGCACGTGGGTGAAGTGCTCGCGCGTATCCCGACCGAATCGCAGAAGACCCGCGACATTACCGGGGGTCTGCCGCGCGTGGCCGAGCTGTTCGAAGCCCGTTCGCCGAAGGACGCCGCCGTGCTGGCGGAAGTCACCGGCACGACTTCGTTCGGCAAGGACACCAAGGGCAAGCAACGCCTGGTGATCACCGACCTGGACGGCAACGCCCACGAGTTCCTGATCGCCAAGGAAAAGCAGGTCCTGGTCCACGACGGTCAGGTGGTGAACAAGGGCGAAATGATCGTGGAAGGTCCGGCGGACCCGCACGACATCCTGCGCCTGAAGGGCATCGAGGAACTGGCGCACTACATCGTCGACGAAGTGCAGGACGTGTACCGTCTGCAGGGCGTGAAGATCAACGACAAGCACATCGAAGTGATCGTGCGCCAGATGCTGCGCCGCGTGCAGATCTCGGATGTGGGCGACACCAAGTTCATCCCGGGTGAACAGGTGGAGCGTTCGGAACTGCTCGACGAGAACGACCGCGTGATCGCCGAAGGCAAGCGTCCGGCCACGTACGAGAACCTGCTGCTCGGTATCACCAAGGCGTCGCTGTCGACCGACAGCTTCATCTCGGCGGCATCGTTCCAGGAAACCACGCGCGTGCTGACCGAAGCCGCGATCATGGGCAAGACCGACGACCTGCGCGGTCTGAAGGAAAACGTGATCGTCGGCCGTCTGATCCCGGCCGGTACCGGCCTGGCCTACCACCGCGCCCGCAAGGCGCGCGAGGCGGCCGAGCGCGAACGCGCCCAGGCGATCTCCGACGAAGAGCAGTCGCTCTTCATCGAGCCGCCGGTGGTGCCGGCGACGACGGAAGGCGAGGGCGACGCGGTCTGATCGCATTGACCGTGTTTTCCTGACGCCTGCCCAAGTCAGCGCGAAAGGCAATAGCAGCAGAAGTGGAAAAGCCCGGCTTTCGAGCCGGGCTTTTTTTCGTCCGGCGCTTGCGCAGCGCCTGCCGCTGGCCTTGTCCGGTCTTTCGATTGCCTTTCATGGTGCTTTCGCCTGGCTTTCAGCCGCGCGGCGCGGGCAGCGCGCCGTTTTTTCGCGAATTCGGCCGGATGCCGCGGGATGCCGAGGGATACGGTCAGAAGCCGTCGACTTGAACGTACTTATGAAAAATGCCGCCGAATTGTTGCTGAATAAGAAATGAAATAGCGTGCTCATTGACTTGACCCCCCGCATCGTTGCTCCTAGCATCCACGCAAATCGCCGATTTGTTCGAGAGAAGAACGCAAGTTCTACAGGCGACAAAAATCATCATTTGTGGGGACACGCAGTGAGCAAGATCGCAGGTTTCTTTACCGAACTGATGCGCCGGTATTTGCCGGATCCTTTCGTTTTCGCCATCGCGCTGACGTTGCTGACGATGGTCATGGCGATCCTGCTGGAGGGCCAGCCCGCCCCGGCGGTGATCCTGAGCTGGGGCAAGGGCTTCTGGAACCTGCTGGCGTTCACCACGCAGATGGCGGTGATCCTGGCGATGGGCTACGTGCTCGCCGCCGCGCCGCTGACCGACCGCCTGCTCGACCGCATCGTCGGCGCCGTGCACACGCCGCGCGGCGCGGTGATCGTCGCCACGCTGGTGGGCGCCATCGGCAGCTACCTGAACTGGGGCTTCGGCCTGGTGATCGGCGGCATCATCGCCAAGAAGCTCGCCACCAAGGTGCGCGGCGTGCATTACCCGCTCATCATCGCCGCCGCGTACAGCGGCTTCACCATGTACGGGCTGGGCCTGTCGGCCAGCATCCCGGTGCTGATCTCCACGCCGGGCCACCCGCTCGAGAAGTCGATGGGCGTGGTGCCGCTGTCCGAGACCATCTTCTCGCTGCCGATGCTGCTGACCAGCCTGGTGGTCCTCGTGACCCTGCCGCTGCTCAATGCCTGGCTGCACCCGCGCAACCCGGCCGACGTCGTCGAGATCAAGCCCGAGGCCAGCGCTGCCGACACCGCGCAGGGTTCCGGCCACAGCCTCGGCGGCGACGGCACCGTGGCCGCCCGGCTGAACCACAGCCGCCTGCTGAGCCTGGCCATCGGCCTGTGCGGCGTGGGCTACGCCGTGCTGTACTTCCGCGCGGGCGGCTCGCTCGACCTGAACCTGATCAACTTCATGATCCTGTTCCTGGGCGTGCTGCTGCTGGGCACGCCGGTCAACTACGTGGCCAAGCTCAACGAAGGCATCAAGACCATCTCGGGCATCATCCTGCAGTATCCGTTCTACGCTGGCATCATGGCGATCATGGCCGGCTCGGGCCTGGTCGACAGCATCTCGCGCGTGTTCGTGGACATCGCCACGCCGCAGACGCTGCCGTTCTGGGGCCTGATCAGCTCCTTCGTCATCAATTTCTTCGCGCCGTCGGGCGGCGGCCACTGGGTGATCCAGGGCCCGTTCATGATCGATGCGGCCAAGGCCATCGGCAGCTCGATCAGCCAGACCTCGATGTCGGTGATGCTGGGCAACGCCTGGAACGACCTGGTGCAGCCGTTCTGGATCCTGCCCGCGCTGGCGCTGTCCAAGCTCAGCCTGAAGGACGTGATGGGCTACACCGTGATCATGATGTTCTGGGTCGGCCTGGTGTATATCGGTGCGCTGCTGCTGTGGGGCGCGCAGATCGGCTGAAGCCGGCCCGCCTCGCACCGCCAGCCAACCCGTCCAAACCGAATCGCGCAGAGGAGACCACCATGCCGTTCCTGATCGAAACCTGGGACAAGCCCGCGCACCAGCCGGTGCGCCAGGCCAGCCGGGCCGCCCATCTCGCCTACCTCGAGGCCAACAAGGCGCTGCTGCTGGCCTGCGGCGCCAAGCTCAACGACGACGGCAGCGATGCCGGCGGCGGCTTCTACATCGTCGACCTGGACACGCGCGAAGCCACGCAGGCCTTTATCGACGCCGATCCGTTCGCCCTGGCCGGCCTGTTCGGCGAAGTGCGCATCACGCGCTGGCGCAAGGCCTACCTCGGCGGCGCATGCTATCTGTGAGCCTGTCCAGCACCTGAGCGGCCACCGCGCCGCCCGCCTGCCGGCCCGCGGCACCCTGCCCGCGCAGGCGCCCGCCGGCGCAACGACCCGAGACCAACATGCGATGGAAGAACCGGCCGGACGGCTCCAACTGGGGCGAGTTCGGCCCTGACGACCAGCTCGGTCGCCTCAACCTGATCACGCCGGACAAGGTGCGCGACGCCGCGCGCGAGATCCGCACCGGCAACACCTTCTGCCTCTCGCTGCCGCTCGACCTGCCGGGCGGCAACGCGCTCAACGTGCGGCGCCATCCGCCGCAGCTGCGCCCGACCTTTCGCGACGGCATCGCCTACGTCAATTTCCCGCTGGCCAAGGTCGACGCCAACGCGCTCGACGTGCTCAGCGACGACCAGGTCCTGCTGTCGCTGCAGTACTCGACGCAATGGGATTCGCTGGCCCACGTCGGCGCGCTGTTCGACGCCGACGGCGACGGCGTGGCCGAGCGCGTCTACTACAACGGCTTCCGCCCCAACCAGGACATCGTCGGCCCGGTCGACTACGCCGAGGCCGACGGGTTTGCCGCCCATCCGTGCGGCCACGACCACAGCCACGCCGCGGCGCTGGGCATCGAGCATTTCGCCGCGCACGGCATCCAGGGCCGCGGCGTGCTGCTGGACGTCGCCGAATACCACGGCCGCGGGTTCGCCACGCTCGGCTACGACGACCTGATGCGCGTGATCGAGGCCGACCGCGTGGAGATCGGGGAGGGCGACATCCTGGTGCTGCGCACGGGTTTTGCCGAGATGGTGCTGGAGATGAACGGCACGCCCGACGCCGAGCGCCTGCACCATAGCTGCGCCGCGCTCGACGGCCGCGACGAGCGCCTGCTGCAATGGATCACCGACAGCGGCGTCGCCGCGCTGGCGGCCGACAACTACGCGGTCGAGCGCTTTCCCGCGCGCCCGGCCAGCGGCGCCGCACCGGCCCTGCCGCTGCATCACCACTGCCTGTTCAAGCTCGGCCTGCCGCTGGGCGAGCTGTGGTACCTGCGCGAGCTGGCCGGCTGGCTGCGCGCCAACGGCCGCACGCGCTTCTTCCTCAGCGCGCCGCCGCTGCGGCTGCCCGGCGCGCTCGGCTCGCCGCTGACGCCGGTCGCCACGGTGTGACCTTTCATTCAACGCACGAAATACGACGTACCGCCAAGCCCAGGAGATATTCATGTTGTTCATGGCAGAAATGACCGTCCGCATCCCGCATTCGCTCGATACGCAGTTCGTCGAGAAGCTCAAGGCCGATGAAAAGGCGCTGTCGCAGAAGCTGCAGCGCGAAGGCAAGTGGCGCCACCTGTGGCGCGTGGCCGGCCAGTACGCCAATGTCAGCATCTTCGACGTCAAGGACAACGACGAGCTGCACACGCTGCTGACCTCGCTGCCGCTCTATCCGTACATGGACATCACCGTGACCGCGCTGGCGCAGCACGGCTCGGCCATCGCGCAGAACTGAGCCGCGCCGCCAACCCACCGATCCACCGGAGTCCCGCACACCATGCCTTACGCAGACCTACCCGACGTCCGCCTGCACTATCGCCTCGACGGCGACGCCAGCCTGCCGGTGCTCGTGCTGTCCAACTCGCTCGGCACCAATCTCGACATGTGGCAGCCGCAGGTGGCCGCGTTCTCGCAGCGCTTCCGGCTGCTGCGCTACGACACGCGCGGCCACGGCGCGTCCTCGGTCACGCCGGGCCCGTACACCATCGCGCAGCTGGGCCAGGACGTGATCGGCCTGCTCGACCACCTGCAGATCGCGCGCGCGCATTTCTGCGGCCTGTCGATGGGCGGCATCACCGGCATGTGGCTCGCCGTGCATCATCCGCAGCGCATCGACCGCCTGGTGCTGAGCAATACCGCGGCCTACATCGGCCCGCCCGAGAACTGGACCAACCGCGCCACGGCCGTCGAGCGCGACGGCGTGGCGTCGATCGCCGCGGCCGTGGTCGAGCGCTGGCTCACGCCCGGGTTTGCCGCGCAGCAGCCGGCGCTGGTGGCATCGCTGCTGGCCATGCTCGGCGCCACCGACGCGGCCGGTTATGCGGCCAACTGCCGCGCGGTGCGCGACTCGGACCTGCGCGAGGCCGTGGCGGCCATTACGCGTCCGACGCTGGTGATCGCCGGCGCCAACGACCTGCCTACGCCGCCGCGCGACGGCGCTTTCCTGGCGCAGGCCATTCCCGGCGCGCGCTACGTGGAGCTGGCGCCGGCAGCGCATCTCTCGAACCTGGAGCAGGCCGAGCCGTTCGCCCGGGCGGTGCTGGACTTCCTGCAGGGCTGAAGCCGGCGCCGCCCGGGCGCGCAACGGTTGGAAACGTCCGTACCGGGCCCTTAGTGGTATGGTTACGCCTTTCCGGCTTGCCGGGGCTTTTCCGGCTTCACCGCTATCGTTTCCCTATGTCGCGCGCGCTGGCGATTCTCAAGGATGTTTTCGGGTACCACGCCTTCCGCGGCCGCCAGGCCGAGATCATCGACCATGTGGCCGACGGCGGCGATTGCCTGGTACTGATGCCCACCGGCGGCGGCAAGTCGCTGTGCTACCAGATTCCGGCGCTGCTGCGCCAGCGCGCGGGGCAGGGCACCGGCATCGTGGTGTCGCCGCTGATCGCGCTGATGCAGGACCAGGTGGCGGCCCTGACCGAGGCCGGCGTGCACGCTGCCGTGCTGAACTCGACGCTCAGCGGCGCCGAGGCCGCGGCGGTCGAGCGCGACCTGCTCGCCGGCCGGCTCGAGATTCTCTACGTGGCGCCCGAGCGGCTGATGACGCCGCGCTTCCAGGACCTGCTCGAGCGCACCCGCATCGGCGTGTTCGCCATCGACGAGGCGCACTGCGTGTCGCAGTGGGGGCACGATTTCCGCCCGGAATACATCCAGCTGTCGGTGCTGCACGAGCGCTTCCCCTACGTGCCGCGCATCGCGCTCACCGCCACCGCGGACTCGGTCACGCGCGAGGAGATCGTCGAGCGCCTGTCGCTGCATGACGCGCGCGTCTTCGTCTCCAGCTTCGACCGCCCCAACATCCGCTACCGCATCGTCGAGAAGGACAATGCGCGCCAGCAGCTGCTGTCCTTCATCAAGGCCGAGCACCTCGCCGCGGACGGCACCCACGACAGCGGCATCGTCTACTGCCTGTCGCGCAAGAAGGTGGAGGAAACCGCGAGCTGGCTCAACAGCCAGGGACTCAACGCACTGGCCTACCACGCCGGCATGGACGCCGGCGTGCGCCAGCACCACCAGGCGCGGTTCCGCGAGGAAGAGGGCGTCATCATGGTGGCCACCATCGCCTTCGGCATGGGCATCGACAAGCCCGACGTGCGCTTCGTCGCCCACATGGACCTGCCCAAGAGCATGGAAGGCTATTACCAGGAAACCGGCCGCGCCGGCCGCGACGGCCTGCCCGCCAACGCCTGGATGGCCTACGGCTTGGGCGACGTGGTGCAGCAGAAGCGCATGATCGACGAGTCGGAGGCGGACGAGGCCCACAAGCGCGTGTCGTCCGCCAAGCTCGACGCGCTGCTCGGGCTGTGCGAGACCGCCGGCTGCCGCCGCGTGCGCATCCTGGCCTACTTCGACGAAGCCAGCGAGCCGTGCGGCAACTGCGACACCTGCCTGGAGCCACCCGCCACCTGGGACGGCACGCGCGAGGCGCAGATGGCGCTGTCCTGCGTCTACCGCACCGCGCAGGCCAGCCGCGTGCACTTCGGCGCCACGCACCTGGTCGACGTGCTGCGCGGCAACGCCTCGGAGAAAGTGCGCCAGTGGGGGCACGACAAGGTTTCCACGTTCGGCATCGGCGCCGAGCGCTCGGTGTCCGAGTGGCACGCGGTGTTCCGCCAGCTGATCGCGCACGGCCTGCTGGTGATCGACCACGGCGGCCACGGCTCGCTGCTGCTGGGCGAGTCCGCGCGCGCGGTGCTCAAGGGCGAGATGCCGATCACGCTGCGGCGGCAGGCCAGCAAGCCCGGGCGCAGCGGCGAGCGCGCCGCGCGCGGCGGCAGCGGCACGCGCACCGACCACACCGCCGGCATGGACGCCGACGCGCTGGCCAACTGGGAAGCGCTGCGCAAGTGGCGCACCGACACCGCGCGCGAGCATGGCGTGCCGGCCTACGTGATCTTCCACGACGCCACGCTGGCCGAGCTGGCGCGCAGCGCGCCGGACTCGCTGGCGGCACTGGCCGAGGTGCCCGGCATCGGCGCGGCCAAGCTCGAGCGCTACGGCGACGCGATCCTCGAGACGCTCGGCGCGGTGTAGCGGCTGGCCGGCAACGGCGCATGTCGGCGGCATGGTCGGCATTGGGGAACGTATACGTATACCCGCTTGACCGTTTGCGATTGCCCTGCTAGCATGTCAGATTCGAGTTTTTGGCTTTGGATTTCGCTCGCCTGTCGGATTTGTGGCCTCCGGTCCGCAATCGGCAAGCCTGCCGGGGGATCGACGATGTCTCCGGTGGTGTGGTCGCAGCGGGATCCCCGGCGAGCTCGCGCTCTTTGGCCGTCTGTACTTCCACAGGTCCCGTCTCAAGAGCGCCCGCTCACCTTTCCCGCCCAAAACCCGTCGTTGCCCTTCCGGCCCATTGCTTGTGGCGGAGGGGTGTTTTTCGTAAAACCAAGCTGGATTGAACAATGCCAACTATCAACCAACTGGTTCGCAAGCCGCGCGTCTCTGAAGTCGTCAAGAGCAAGAGCCCGGCGCTTGAGAACTGCCCCCAGCGTCGCGGCGTGTGCACCCGTGTGTACACCACGACGCCGAAGAAGCCGAACTCGGCACTGCGTAAGGTCGCCAAGGTGCGCCTGACCAACGGTTTCGAGGTCATCTCGTACATCGGCGGTGAAGGCCACAACCTGCAGGAACACTCGGTCGTGCTGATCCGCGGCGGCCGTGTGAAGGACTTGCCGGGTGTGCGCTACCACATCGTCCGTGGCTCGCTCGACCTGCAAGGCGTGAAGGATCGCCGCCAGGCTCGTTCGAAGTACGGCGCGAAGCGTCCGAAGGCTGCCTAAGTCAAGGCTTGCAGCCTGGGCCGAGGCCCGAAGCCATAACCGATGGCCTGTGGCGGTTGCGTCATGGTGCTGTCACCAGGCGGCGGTACAACGGAGCGTTTTTTGCGCCGTGCCGTCGAGTAAGTGGTCACCCGGCGAATTTGCCTGAATGGAAGGCAAGCTAGTTGGTGGCCGGAGAGCGGGAAATCTGTGCCGCGCTCTCAACTGAATCTAAAGGAAAGAAGATGCCACGTCGTCGTGAAGTCCCCAAGCGGGAAATTCTGCCTGATCCGAAGTTCGGTAACGTCGAAGTTGCCAAGTTCATGAACGTGCTGATGCTGGACGGCAAGAAGTCGGTTGCCGAACGCATCGTCTACGGCGCGTTCGACCAGATCGAAAAGAAGGCAGGCAAGGCCCCCGTCGAAGTGTTTTCCGTTGCCATCAACAACGTGAAGCCGGTGGTCGAAGTGAAGAGCCGTCGCGTGGGCGGCGCCAACTATCAGGTTCCGGTCGAAGTCCGTCCGTCGCGTCGTTTGGCATTGGCGATGCGTTGGCTGCGCGAGGCCGCGAAAAAACGCAGCGAGAAGTCGATGGCGCTGCGCCTGGCAGGTGAGCTGCTGGAAGCATCGGAAGGCCGCGGCGGCGCGATGAAGAAGCGCGACGAAGTGCACCGCATGGCCGAAGCCAACAAGGCGTTCTCGCACTTCCGCTTCTAAGGCGCGCGGGTTACGTCGTTGGTTGCCGGGCGGGCTGTGTCACGACACGCTCGCCCGTTTGTGTTACGGGCGCTGGCAATGAGATGCCGGCGCCTCACGGACGAATAGAGGATTAAAGTGGCTCGTAAGACTCCCATTGAGCGCTACCGCAATATCGGTATCTCGGCTCACATTGACGCGGGTAAAACCACCACGACCGAGCGCATCCTGTTCTACACCGGTGTGAACCACAAGATCGGTGAAGTGCATGATGGCGCCGCCACGATGGACTGGATGGAGCAGGAGCAGGAGCGTGGCATCACGATCACCTCCGCTGCGACCACCGCCTTCTGGAAGGGCATGGCCGGCAACTATCCCGAACACCGCTTCAACATCATCGACACCCCGGGCCACGTGGACTTCACCATCGAGGTGGAGCGTTCCATGCGCGTGCTGGACGGCGCGTGCATGGTGTACTGCGCAGTGGGTGGCGTGCAGCCGCAGTCGGAAACCGTCTGGCGCCAGGCCAACAAGTACGGCGTGCCGCGCCTGGCCTTCGTCAACAAGATGGACCGTACCGGCGCGAACTTCTTCAAGGTCTACGACCAGCTGAAGACCCGCCTGAAGGCCAACCCGGTGCCCGTCGTGGTGCCGATCGGCGCTGAAGACGGCTTCCAGGGCGTGGTCGATCTGCTGGAAATGAAGGCGATCATCTGGGACGAAGCCAGCCAGGGCGTGAAGTTCGAATACCAGGACATCCCGGCCGAGCTGCAGGCTACCGCTGAAGAATGGCGCGAGAAGATGGTCGAGTCCGCCGCCGAAGCCAGCGAAGAGCTGATGGAAAAGTACCTGGGCGGCGAAGAGCTGACCCGCGCCGAGATCGTCAAGGCGCTGCGTGACCGTACCATCGCCTGCGAAATCCAGCCGATGCTGTGCGGCACCGCGTTCAAGAACAAGGGCGTGCAGCGCATGCTCGACGCCGTGATCGACTTCCTGCCGTCGCCGGTCGACATCCCGCCGGTCAAGGGCGTGGACGAAAGCGACGACGAGAAGAAGCTCGAGCGCAAGGCCGACGACAGCGAGAAGTTCTCGGCGCTGGCGTTCAAGATCATGACCGACCCGTTCGTCGGCCAGCTGATCTTCTTCCGCGTGTACTCGGGCAAGATCAACTCGGGCGACACCGTGTACAACCCGGTGAAGCAGAAGAAGGAGCGTCTGGGCCGTATTCTGCAGATGCACGCCAACCAGCGCGAAGAAATCAAGGAAGTGCTGGCCGGCGACATCGCCGCCGCGGTGGGCCTGAAGGACGCCACCACGGGCGATACGCTGTGCGATCCGGCTGCCCCGATCGTGCTCGAGCGCATGATCTTCCCGGAGCCGGTGATCTCGCAGGCCGTCGAGCCGAAGACCAAGGCCGACCAGGAAAAGATGGGCATCGCCCTGAACCGCCTGGCCGCCGAAGATCCGTCGTTCCGCGTGCGTACCGATGAAGAATCGGGTCAGACCATCATTTCGGGCATGGGCGAGCTCCACCTCGAAATTCTGGTCGACCGCATGAAGCGCGAATTCGGCGTGGAAGCCAACATCGGCGCGCCGCAGGTGGCCTACCGCGAAACCATTCGCAAGAAGGCCGAGGACGTCGAAGGCAAGTTCGTCAAGCAGTCGGGCGGCCGCGGCCAGTACGGTCACGCCGTGATCACGCTGGAACCGCAAGAGCCGGGCAAGGGCTTCGAATTCATCGACGCCATCAAGGGCGGCGTGATTCCTCGCGAATACATCCCGGCGGTCGAAAAGGGCATCGTCGACACGCTGCCGGCCGGTATCCTGGCTGGCTTCCCCGTGGTGGACGTGAAGGTCACGCTGACGTTCGGTTCGTACCACGACGTGGACTCGAACGAAAACGCGTTCCGCATGGCCGGCTCGATGGCGTTCAAGGACGCCATGCGCAAGGCCAGCCCGGTTCTGCTCGAGCCGATG
>NZ_AQPL01000441.1:0-412 GCF_000395345.1 Cupriavidus sp. WS
CGCCATGCGCAAGGCCAGCCCGGTTCTGCTCGAGCCGATGATGGCCGTGGAAGTGGAAACGCCGGAAGACTACACGGGTACCGTGATGGGCGATCTGTCGTCCCGCCGCGGCATCGTGCAGGGCATGGACGACATGGTGGGCGGCAGCAAGATCATCAAGGCTGAAGTCCCGCTGTCGGAAATGTTCGGTTATTCGACGTCGCTGCGCTCGGCCACGCAAGGCCGTGCCACGTACACCATGGAATTCAAGCACTACGCCGAGGCGCCGAAGAACATCGCCGAAGCGGTGATGGCGGCCAAGGGCAAGTAAGTAAAGCTTAACCGCCGCGCGCGACCCGCGCGGCGGTGCAATGAACTGTATAAAAGACTGCATTCCATTAGGAGCTGAAAAATGGCAAAGGAAAAGTTCGAG
>NZ_AQPL01000442.1:0-21629 GCF_000395345.1 Cupriavidus sp. WS
TAAGCCTTTGACTTTGAAGTTAATCCTTTAAAGCCTTTGACCGTAAATTCCCCAAAAAGAAACCCCCTTATTCCCCATCATTCGCCGCCACCACCGGCAAAAACCTCTCCCCTTCCGCCAACGGCGCAAACCGATACGTCGCCGGCGTGCGGCTAAGCTTCACAGGCGCCCCCAGCCCCTTATACCCCCCCGCCATCTCCACCACCATCCCGCGGTGCGCGGTATGCGGATGCTGCAAGGCATCCGCCACCGACAGCACCGGCGCGCACGGCACGCCGGCGGCTACCAGCGTGTCGGCCAGGACCTTGCCGTCCAGCCTGGCCATGCGCGACTCCAGCTCGACCTTCAGCGCCGAGCGGTTGACAGAGCGCGCGCCCGCGGTGGCGAAGCGTTCGTCGTCGGCATATTCGGCGATGCCGAGGTGCTCGCACAGGATGCGGAACTGGCGGTCGTTGCCGACCGCGAGGAAGATCGGGTCGGTGGCGGTGGCCACGGTGTCGTAGGGATAGATGTTCGGGTGCGCGTTGCCGGTGCGCGCCGGCTCCTTGCCGTTCATGAACCAGTTGGCGGCATGCGGGTGCAGCAGCGACAGGCCAGAGTCGTACAGCGCGGCCTCGACGAACTGGCCGCGGCCGCTGCGCTCGCGTTCCTGCAGCGCCAGCAGCACGCCGAGCGCGGCGTTCAGGCCCGTGACCATGTCCACCACCGGCAAACCCACGCGCAGCGGGTCGCCGCCGGCTTCGCCGTTGATGCTCATGATGCCGGCCATCGCCTGGATCGCGGCGTCGTAGCCGGGCAGGCCGCCGAGCGGGCCGTCGGCGCCGAAGCCGGACACGCGGCAATGCACCAGGCGCGGGAAGCGCGCGCACAGCGCGTCGTAGCCCAGGCCCCATTTCTCCAGCGTGCCGGTCTTGAAGTTCTCCACCAGCACGTCGGCGTCGGCCAGCAGGGCGAGCAGGACTTCGCGGTCGGCCTCGGTGGTCAGGTCCAGCCGCATCACGCGCTTGTTGCGATTGAGGCCGAAGTAGTACGAGGCCACGCCGTCCTTGAACGGGGGGCCCCAGGTGCGGGTGTCGTCGCCTTGCGGCGGCTCGATCTTGAGCACGTCGGCGCCGTGGTCGCCGAGGATCTGTCCGCAGAACGGACCGCCGAGGATGCGCGAGAGATCGACCACGCGGATGCCGGCGAGCGCGCCGGGCGATGCAGGGGGTTGGCTCGGGGATTGGCTCATCGGGGGGCTCCGTTCATGGCGGGAATGGCTTGGGAAGTGGCCTCGCCGGCGGCGCGGCGAGGCGGTGTCCGGTTATTTGGCGGGCACGCGCTCCACCAGCTTGAAGGTGCCGGTGGCCAGCGCCAGCAGTTCACCCTGCTCGTTGCGGATCTCGCCGCGCGCGAAGCACATCGCGCGGCCGCGCCGCTCGCACCAGGCGATGCCGGTCAGCTCGCCGCGGCCGGGCGCGGTGAAGTGCACGGTCAGGTCAATGGTGGCCACGCCGTAGTTGCGCGGGTCGTGGCCGCGCGCGGCGCACGACAGCACGCAGTCGAGCAGCGTGGCGATGGCGCCGCCGTGGACTTCGCCGCGGCTGTTGGTGTGGTCCGGGTGGTAGGGCATGCTCACGCGCGCCTCGCGCGCGTCGATCTGCACGCCGCGCAGGCCGAACACGCGCGACATCGGCATGGTCAGGCCGAACAGCGTGCCGGGGGGCTCGCCGGCGAATTCGTTGACGGGCGCGTTGGCGGGCGTGGCGGTGCGAAGATCGTTCATGGCGTTGCGGAATACGAAAAAAGGAAGGGGGCGCGCCGCGGCGCAAGCGCGGCGCCCGGCGGACGGAGGTCGATACTACCGCCGATTGGCCCTTCCCTGACCGGCCGGCGCGGGTTGCCGCCGTAATGCTGCGCGATGATCGGCCATCGGCGGCATCGCGCGGCAGGCCGTCCGCGTCAGTCGAGCTGCGCGCCCGATTTCTGCACCACGCCGCGCCACTTGGCGACTTCCGCCTTGACGAAGCCGCCCAGCTGCTCGGGCGTGGTCGACGGCGGGAACTCCAGGCCCTGGGCCTGCAGCGTCTTGCGCACCTCGGGCTGCCTGAGCGCGTCGGCGAAGGCCTGGTTCAGCCTGGCGATGACCGCCGGCGGCGTGCCGGCCGGCGCCACCACGCCGAAGAACACCGAGACGTCGAAGCCGGGCACGCCCTGCTCGGCCACGGTGGGCACGTCGGGCAGCGCCTGCGAGCGGCCTTTGGTGGTCACGCCGAGCACGCGCACCTTGCCGCCCTTGATGAACGGCAGCGCGGTCAGCACGTCGGTGAAGGTCATGCTGACCTGGCCGCCGAGCAGGTCGTTGAGCGCGGGGCCGGTGCCCTTGTAGGGGATGTGGCGGAAGTCGGTGCCGGCCAGATTGTTGAACAGCACGCCAGCGAGGTGCGAGGAGGCGCCGTTGCCGGACGAGGCATAGGTCAGCTCGCCCGGGTGCGCCTTGCCGTAGGCGACCAGTTCGCCCACGGTCCTGGCCGGCACCGTGGGGCTGACCACCAGCACGTTGGGCAGTTGCCCGATCTGGATCACCGGGGCGAAGCTCTTGACCGGGTCGTAGTTGATCTTGCGGTAGAGGCTGACGTTGATGGCCAGCGGGGCCGAGGTGCCGAACATCAGCGTGTAGCCGTCCGGCTCGGCGCGCGCCACCGCCTCGGCGCCGATGTTGCCGCCGGCGCCGGCGCGGTTCTCCACCACCACGGTCTGGCCGAGGCTGGTCTTGAGCGCCGCGGCCAGCGTGCGCGCCATCACGTCGGTGGGGCCGCCGGGCGGGTAGGTCACGATCATCATGATCGGCTTGGACGGGTAGTCTTTCTGCGCCAGCGCGGGGGCGATGCCCACGCACAGGGTGCACGCGGCGACGGCGGCAAGGCGTTGCCAGAGGGTCATGGTGGTCTCCTGTTGTCAGTCGTCTTCCGCCGGGCGAGGTGCGCCCGGGCGGAGTGCGCGGGCGCCGGGTGGGCGCGGCCGCGGGGGCTTGCTGGTGTTGCGGTGCTGCGGTGTTGCGGTGCTGCGGTGTTGCGGTGCTGCGGTGCTGCGGTTCGTGGTGCTTTGGGGACTGCGGCGTGGCTTGCGCTGGCCCTCTCCCCCGGCCCCTCTCCCGCGGGCGGGAGAGGGGAGCACGCAACGGGTGATCTCTTTTTTCCGCGGTGTGTTCAGAACAGGTTGATGTGGTCGACCGCGGCGGCGGCGCGCACGGTGCCGTCGGCCGGCGGCGCCACGGTGTCGGCCAGCCAGTCGGGTTCGGCCTCGCCGGCCAGCGGGTCCTGCGGCAGCACGCGGTGCACCAGCACGAGCTGGGCCAGGCGCATGCGACGCTCGGAGCCGATGCGGCCGGCTTCCCATGCCATCGCCACGGCGCTGGTCACGTGGTACAGCGCGGAGGCGGCCTGGCGCGCCAGCACGTCGCCGTCGGCGCCGGCCTCGGCGGCGCGCGCGGCCAGCGCCACGGCGCGGCCGAGCGCGGCGTCGAACGCGGCGCGCGCGCCCGGGTGCAGCGGCGTGTCGCGCAGCAGGCCGTCCAGATGGGCCTGCAGCACCGGCAGCGCGCCTTCGCGGCGGATCGCGCGCAGCACGTCGAGCGCGACGATGTTGCTGGTACCTTCCCAGATCGAGCCGAGGTGGGCGTCGCGCACCAGGCGCGGGTCGCTCCATTCCTCGATGTAGCCGCAGCCGCCGCGGATCTCCATCGCGTCGCCGGTGACTTTGCGCGCGTCGCGGCAGGCGCGGAACTTGATCAGCGGCGTGAGCACGCGCATCAGCGCGTAGGCGCCTGCCTCGCCGGCGTCGGCGCGGCGCAGCGCCTCGGCGGTCTGGAACACCATCGTGCGGGCCTGCTCGGTGGGCAGCGCGAGCTTGAGCAACTGGCGGCGCATCAGCGGCATGTCGACCAGGCGCTTGCCGAACGCGCGGCGCTCGCGCGCGATGAACTGGCCTTCGGACAGCGCGCGGCGCATCAGGCCGGCGGCGCGCACGCCGTTGGACAGGCGCGAGTTGTTGATCATGTCGGCCATCTGCACGAAGCCGCGGCCGAGCTCGCCGACCAGGTGCGCCTGCGCGCCCTCGAGGCGGATCTCGCCGCTGGCCATCGAGCGCGTGCCGAGCTTGTCCTTGAGGCGGATGATGCGGTACTGGTTGGCGCTGCCGTCGGCCAGCGTGCGCGGCAGCAGGAACAGCGACACGCCCTTGATGCCGGGCGCGGCATTGCCGTGCTCGTCTTCCACGCGCGCCAGCACCATCGCCAGCGCGGCGTCCGGGTTGGAGCAGAACCACTTGTCGCCCGACAGGCGCCAGCCGCCTTCGGCCCGCGCGTCGCGCACGGCGCGCGCGGTGGTGGCGGCCACGTCGGAGCCGGCGCCCTGCTCGGTCATGAACATGGCGCCCTGGTACAGGTCCTCGAAGACCTGGGTGGTCAGGTTGGGCAGATAGCGCGCGACCAGCGCCGGGTCGCCGAACTTGCGCAGCGTGCGCGTGAGCGAGTCGGTCATCGAGAGCGGGCAGCACAGCCCGAACTCGGCCTGCACGAACAGGTAGGTCAGCGCGTACTTGGCCGCCGCCGGCATCGGCTTGTCCCAGCCGAGCACGCCGCCGCGGTGCGAGGCCGCGGCGAGACCGAACTCGGAGAACGCCACGCGCTCCAGCTCCACGTAGGCCGGATGCTTGTCGATGGCCTGCGCGTCCAGCCCGGTGCGGGTGCGGTGCGACAGCACGGGCTTGTTGTGGTCGGCGGTGTGCGCCAGCCGGTCCAGCACGCCGCCGGCCAGCGCGCCCATGCGGTCCAGGTGCGGCAGCAGGTGGGCGAACAGGTCGGGCGGCAGGTACAGCGGCAGCAGCGCGCGCAGGTCCGGGTCGCTGGCGAACAGGTTCACGCCCTGCTGGTCGGGCACCGGATGGGCCGGGGTGGCCGGGGTCGCAACGGAAGCGGAAGCGGAGGCGGAAGCGGAGGCGGAAACGGAAGCGGCCGGCTGGCGCGCAGCGCTGGTCTGCATGAGGGATCTCCTATGTTGGCCGGCACGCGCCGGCGGCGCCGGGCCGCGCTGGCAGCGGGGCTGCATGCGGGCCGGCGGTATTGCGGTAGCGGGCGTTGGTTGTCTCTGTTGCTTGTATTTGTGCTTTTCGCAGCCCTTTCTGGCTTCCTGTCGTTCCAGGACGGGGCGCTGCGGCAATCCGCCACACTGGCGCGGGACGACTGCCTTGCCTGCATTATTCAAAGCGCGGCGATTCGTGTCTAATTCTAAAATTGGCTTGATCCATATATTTTTTGTATCGACATGGAATTCCGTCACCTGCGCTACTTCCTCGTGCTGGCCGAAGAGCTGCATTTCGGCCGGGCCGCCCGCCGCCTGTCGATCTCGCAGCCGCCGCTGTCGCTCAACATCCAGCAACTGGAGGCGTCGGTGGGCGCCCGCCTGTTCGAGCGCGACAGCCGCGGCGTGCGCCTGACCGCGGCCGGGCGCGCCTTCCGCGAGGCGGCCGGCGCGCTGCTGGCGCAGGCCGAGGACGCCCGCCAGCAGGCCCGCGAGATCGAGGCCGGCGCCATCGGCCGGCTGCGCATCGGCTTCGTCGGCTCGATGCTGTACCGCGGGCTGCCGCAGCGCCTGCGCGAGTTCCAGGCCGGCTACCCCGGCATCCAGGTGACGCTGACCGAACTCAACTCGCAGGAACAGATCGACGCGCTGCTGCACGACCGGCTCGACGCCGGCTTCATCCACACCAACCGCGTGCCCGACGAGCTGGCCACGGCGCTGGTCCACAGCGAGCCGTTCCTGTGCTGCGTGCCGGCCGACCATGCGCTGGCCGGCCAGCCGGGCGTGGCGCTGGCCGCGCTGCGCGGCGAGCCGTTCGTGCTGTTTTCCCGCAAGGTCTCGCCGGACTACTACAACCGCATCTTCGAGATGTGCGCGGCGCAGGGCTTCTACCCGCAGATCCGGCACGAGGTGCGGCACTGGCTGTCGGTGGTATCGCTGGTCTCGCAGGGCACCGGCGTGGCGGTGGTGCCGGCGGCGCTGCAGCGCTCGGCGATGGCGGGGGCAGTGTTCCTGCCGCTGGCCGAGGCCACGGTGCCGTCGGAGGTGTACTGCGCCTGGAAGGGCGCGGTGGAAGATCCGGCGCGCGAGCGCTTCCTGGAAATGGTCAGGGCGGGGTGAGCGCCGCCCCGGAAAGAAAAATGCCGCCTGCTTTACCGGCAGGCAGCATTGTCAAGTACGCGTGGAACGGGGTGTTCAGCGTGAGGCCAGCTTACCGCCTGCACCGGCCTCAACCAATAACGCAAATGCGTTATTCCCCTCCCCCCATCTGGGAGGGGGCGCGGGCGGCGGGCGGCCCCCGCCGCTCAGAAGCCTTCGACCGCGATGCTGACGTGCCCCACGTCGGGCGCGGAGGCGAAGTGCTCGCCGACCAGCTTGCGCCATTCGGCGAAGTCGTCGGACTCGCGGAAATCCACCATGTGGTTCTCGACCGTCTCCCACTTCACTTCGAGCGTGAAGCGCGACGGGTTCTCGATCGAGCGGAGCAGGCGCAGGCCGTGGCAGCCGCGGGCGCGCCGGAACAGCGGCGCGGCCTTGGCCACGGCGGCTTCGAAGGCCGACTCCGAGCCGGCCTTGATCTGGAACTGGGCGATTTCGAGGATCATGTCTCTTGACTCCGTATTTGCTTGTCTTGCGGATGGGAAAGCCGGCCCCGCGGGCGCCGGGCGCGGCGGCCATGCCATGACGGCGGCATGTGTCGACTCGCATTCTATGCCGTGGCACGCTATGCTGTTGCGCCTTCGCCGCCGGAGCCTGGCGCAGAGCCTTGTCCGGCCCCGCCGTCAGCACGCTGGCGGCACGGCGAAAACCGGACGTCCCCAGGCAAAAGCGGCTACAATGGGAACGATTTTCATTTACGTACCCTGGCGTGAGTTTGCCGACCGCGTGCCGTGCCTCGCGCCAACGGACTGGAAGCCTCATGCGGTTGTCTGAACTTCCGCGGCGCACTGCCGCTGTCATTGTCTCGGTCGATGACACCTCCTCCAGCGATCCCGTTGCGCGGCGCCTGCGCGAGCTCGGCTTCGTGCCCGGCGAAGCCGTGCAGGTCATCGCGCTGGGACCGTTCGGCATGGACCCCCTGGTGGCCCAGGTCGGCTTCACCCGGTTCGCGCTGCGCCGCTCGGAAGCGGCGCGCATCACCGTGGAGGCCGTGAGCGCTTCCGTATCCAGCATCACGCCGGCCGCGCAGCCCGACGCGCCCGCCGCCAAACGCACCGCCGCCTGAAGCGCGGCCCCTGCCAAGAACATGTCCGCCGCATCCCCGACCTCCGCCGCCCAGCGTCCCGCCTTGCGCGTGGCGCTGGTGGGCAACCCCAACTGCGGCAAGACCGCGCTGTTCAACCGCCTGACCGGCAGCCGCCAGAAGGTGGCCAACTATGCCGGCGTCACCGTCGAGCGCAAGGAAGGCCATTTCGTCTCGCCGGCCGGCCGCCAGGTGCGCGTGCTGGACCTGCCGGGCGCCTACAGCCTGCACGCGGCCAGCCTCGACGAGGCCATCACGCGCGACGTCTGCCTGGGCCAGCGCCCGGGCGAGCCGCGCCCGGACCTGCTGGTGTCGGTGGTGGACGCCACCAACCTGCGCCTGCACCTGCGCTTCGTGCTGGAGCTGCGCCGCCTGGGCCTGCCGATGGTGCTGGTGCTCAACATGAGCGACGCCGCCGAACGGCGCGGCATCCATATCGACCGCGACAAGCTCGCCGCCGCGCTCGGCATGCCGGTGGTGGAGACCATCGCGGTCAGGCGCGACGGCGCGGCCAGCCTGCTGGCGGCGCTCGACGCGGCCCTGCCCGACGCGCCGCCGGCCACCGACGCGCCGCCCTCGGACCTGGACGTGCACCATGAGGTCAAGCGCCTGCTGGAAGCCGCCGTCACCATGCCGGCGCGCACCGCGGCGATCGACGACCGGCTCGACCGCATCGTGCTGCATCCGGTGTTCGGCCTGGCGATCCTGGCCGTGCTGCTGTTCCTGATGTTCCAGGCGGTGTTCTCGTGGGCCGCGCCGGTGATGGACGGCATCGAGGCCGCCGTGCACTGGTTCGGCGAGCTGGTCGGCAGCCACCTGCCCGAGGGCATGCTGCGCAGCCTGCTGGTGGACGGCCTGATCGCCGGCCTGGGCAGCGTGATCGTGTTCCTGCCGCAGATCCTGATCCTGTTCCTGTTCATCCTGACGCTCGAGGAATCGGGCTACCTGCCGCGCGCGGCCTTCCTGCTGGACCGCCTGATGATGGGCGCGGGCCTGTCCGGGCGCTCGTTCATCCCGCTGCTGTCGAGCTTCGCCTGCGCGATTCCCGGCATCATGGCCACGCGCACCATCCAGGACCCGCGCGACCGCATCACCACCATCCTGGTGGCGCCGCTGATGACCTGCTCGGCGCGCCTGCCGGTGTACGCGCTGCTGATCGGCGCCTTCATCCCGGCGCGCACGGTGGCCGGGCTGTTCAACCTGCAGGGGCTGGTGCTGTTCGCGCTGTACGTGGCGGGCATCGTCAGCGCGCTGGTGGTGGCCTACGTGCTGAAGTACTTCCGCCGCGACCGCACCGACCATCCGCTGCTGATGGAGCTGCCGTCGTACCGCATCCCCAACCCGCGCGACATCGCCATCGGGCTGTGGGAGCGCGCGCGCATCTTCCTGTCGCGCGTGGGCAAGGTGATCCTGACGCTGACGGTGCTGCTGTGGTTCCTGGCCACCTTCCCGTCGCCGCCGGACGGCGCCACCGCGCCGGCCATCGACTACAGCTTCGCCGGCATCATCGGGCGCGCGCTGGAGCACGTGTTCGCGCCGGTGGGCTTCAACTGGCAGATCTGCATCGCGCTGGTGCCGGGCCTGGCCGCGCGCGAGGTCGCCGTGGGCGCGCTGGCCACCGTCTATGCGCTGTCGGGCAGCGACGACGCCGTGGCCAGCCAGCTCGCGCCGATGATCGCCTCGCAGTGGTCGCTGGCCACCGCGCTGGCGCTGCTGGCGTGGTACGTGTTCGCGCCGCAGTGCATCTCGACGATGGCGGTGATCCGCCGCGAGACCAATTCCTGGAAGGTGATGGCCGCCTCCACGCTCTACCTGTTCGCGCTGGGCTACCTGGCCGCGTTCGCCACCTACCGCATCGCCCTGATGTTCAGCTGACCCGAGGTGCCGCTGCCATGAGCCTCTACCACGCCTTCGAAACCCTGCTGGTGCCGCTGATCGTGCTGGTCTGCGCGGTCTCCGTGCTGTCGCGCTACGCGCCGCGCTCGCGCGAGCGTTTCAAGGCCTGGCTGGCGGCGCGCCTGGGCGGCGCGGCGGCCACCGGCTGGCGCCTGCGCGCGGTGGCGTGGCTGGCGCCGCAGGCGGTGGCGGGCTGCGCCAGCGGCTGCGACAGCGGCGGCTGCAATACCTGCGGCTCGAGCACCACCGAGGGCCAGCCGGCCGAGTCCGCGCGCAACGAGCAGGTCATCCGCTTCGTCGCCAAGCGCTGAGGCGCGGCGGCCCCGGCGGCGCGAAACCGCCCGCCGGAAGACGCATCCGGCCCTCGCGCGGGCCACGCAGAATTGGGTACGCCCTGGCTTCCGGCCAGTTTACCTGCAGCCCTCCGGCACGGCCGCGACGCGGCTTTTCTCCGCGCGCTTCCCCAGCTTTCCCCAGCACAAGACGATGCCCGGCAGGCTTCCCCGCCGGGCATCGTTGCGTTGCGCGCTCAGCTCACCGTGCCCGGGATCGTGACCGTGACCGGCTCCTGCTCGGGGCCAGCCGTGCACGTTGCCGTCACCGAGAAGCTGCCCGCCGCCAGCGGCGTCACCAGGACCTGCGCGGCATTGACGCCGGGCGCGAGCGCCACGTTGGCGCTGGCGGTCCAGTTCCAGCCCGCGCAGTCGGAGAAGACGTCGTCGGCGCCGTACAGCTTGAGCGTGGCGGTGGCCGGGATCGGCAGCGGCAGGCCCAGCAGCAGGCGCAGCGGCTGCGGCCCGTTGTAGACCAGCGCCCACTTGGGCTGCTCGGTCACGGCCAGGCTCGCCCTGGGCGTGGCGGCGATCTTGCTGCTGGCCGCCGTGACCTGCAGCGCGCTCTGCACGGTGGGCATGCCGGGCGCGATGGCGGTGCTGACCGTGGCCTGCCGCGTGGCCGCGTCCGCCGCCACCAACAGCGTGGGCGAGGCCGCGGCATAGGTCCAGGCGCCGTCGAAATCGGCCGTCACGTCCTGCGCGTCGCTGCGGATCACGCGGGCGGCGAAGGTCTGCGGATAGCCGTTGAGCACCGACAGCGCGTTGACCGGCGTGCCGCCCTGCGACAGCGCCAGCCGGTAGGTGTAGCCGGCGTTCTTCAGCACCGTGACCAGCATCTGCCCGCTGACCGCGACGCCGTTGGGCGCGGTGACGGAGACCGTGACCGTGCCGAGCGCGGCGGTGGCCGAGCTGTTGCTGCCGGTGAGCGTGGCGCTGTTCTGCGCGGCGCTGACCTGCACGTTGGCGCTGGAGCTGGCCCAGGCCCAGTCGTGCACGGCGGCGCTGACGTCGCTGCCGTTGGCGTCGAGCAGCGTGGCCTTGACCGGCTGCGCCTGGCCGTCGGCCAGCGACAGCACCGGGTTGGACAGCGCCAGGTTGTAGCTGGCGGCGGTGGGCAGCACGGTGATGGTGGCGGCCTGCGCCGGCAGCGTGAGCGTGCTGCTGTCGGAGGTCCTGATGGTGGCCAGCACCTGGATGACGGCGGTGCCGGCGGCCACGCCGGTGACGGTGGCGGTGCCGTTGGCGGCGGCCGGCACCACGGTGGCCAGCGTGGTGCTGGAGGAAGCCCACGCAAAGGTGCTGCCGGCGGTCAGGTCGTTGCCCTTGCTGTCCACCACCGACGCGCTCACCGAGATGCTGCGCCCGATGGCGACCTGTCCCGAGGTGGTGGAAAGCGAGACCGAGTACTGCACCGGCGCGAGGTCCGCCGCGGTGCCGGTGGTGGACGGCGCGGTCCCGGCGCCGCCCCCGCCACCGCTGCCTCCGCCGCCGCACGCGGCGAGCATCAGGGCCATCCACGCGCACGCCAGCCACGCCGGCCACGCCCGCTGTCCGCCGGCGCATTTCCCGGTGTTCTTCATGATGCCTGCCTCCTCCGTTGGTGTCTTGTCTGCGCCGGCAGCGAAACACTTCGATTCTTCTCAAGGCTAGTCACGATGCGCGCGTGGCTGTACCAGCCATACGGTTGAAGGTTCGAGGCCTGTGTGCGCCGTCGCACGCGCGAATGTGGGCCGCAGCGGGCCGCAGGGAAAGCCGCCGGTCCGGCAACGCGGACCCCGTCACGCCGGCGCACGATCTATCTCTGGCTCGCGGCAGGACGCGATCCGCCAGGGCCGCGCCGCGGCCGGGGAAATGCAATGCCGGCCGATCGGCCCGGGAGCGGAACGCCCGAAAGCCGGCGCGAACCCGCGCCGGCTGGAATCGCCAGGATGGATGAAGAACAGATGGAGACGGCCTTGCCGTGATGCGGACAGAACTTGCGCGGATGGAACCCGTGCGGGCGAAGCCCGTGTGGCATGATCCGTACAGCAAGGCCCGCGCAGAAAAGCCGGTGTGCCCCGCCCCCACGGGGCACACCCGGAAAGACGCCTTTGCGGGGCGCCCACGACATGCTCGTTGCTGTGTTGCTCTTTGCTGTAACCGTGTGCACAGCGTAAGGCCAGCCGCCGCGCGCGGCCACGAATATTTGCGCATGTCCTTAGAGCGTGTCTGGCGCTTGGGAACCGGCCACGCCAGGCCGGAGCGGGCCCCGGGCCGCGGCCGGGCGTCGCGGTTCCGGCGCTGCTGCACCGCCGCAAACCCGGGGCGCCGATCCGCTCCAGCGCGCGCTCCAACGCGCGCCCCGGCCGCCATGCCGGGAGTCCGGCAGGGAGCCAGGCGGGGCCAGCGGCCCGCCCGGCGACGGCCCGGCAGCCCACTGTCGCGGCTTCGCGACGCAGCCGCCAGCGCCGGCAGCCGATACTGCTATTCTTGCTCTTGGTCAAGGTTCACATGGGAACGCTCCGCCACACTGTGCGTGAAGTCTTCCAATTAACGAGCCAACATCATGAAGAATCGTCTGCTTGTCCCCACCCGTCTCGCCACCACCGCCGTCGCCGTCCTGGCCCTGTTCGGCGCGCTTGCCGCCACGCCGGCAGCCGCAGCGGACGAAGCCCAGGGCAACTGGATGGTGCGCCTGCGCGCCACCTATCTCGACATGGCCGACAAGTCGGACCCGATCGGCGGGGTCGGCCCTTCGGACCTGATCACGGTCAACAACAAGTGGATCCCGGAACTCGACGTCACCTACTTCATCACGCCGCACATCGCCACCGAACTGGTGCTGACGGTGCCGCAGAAGCAGGACGTCTACCTGGGCGGCAGCAAGATCGGCACGTTCTCGCACCTGCCGCCGAGCCTGCTGCTGCAGTACCACTTCCTGCCTGAAGCCACGTTCCGCCCGTATGTGGGCGCCGGTATCAACGTCACCCGCATCTGGGGCGCCAACCTCGCCGGCAACACGCTGTCGCTGGACCGCTGGAGCGTCGGCCCGGTCCTGCAGATCGGCATGGACTACAAGCTCACGCGCAACTGGTTCCTCAACGCCGACGTCAAGAAGACCTGGATCTCGTCGGACGTGAAGGCCGGCGGCGTCAAGCTCTCGAACGCGAGCCTCGATCCGTGGCTGTTCAGCGTGGGCGTGGGCTACCGCTTCTGAGGCGGGCGCATGCGCAAGGCAAGCGGTCGTCCGCGGCGGGATGCGCGGGCGGCGGCAACGCGGCGGCGCGCAGGGCCGGTGACGGCGCTCGCGCCGCGCGTGCGTTTGCTGCGCGTTTTTGTTTTTTTGTCGTGACGGCGGGACCGACGAGCTAGCGGAACGCCGGCTCGTCGAAGCTGCGCAGCTTGCGCGAGTGGAGTTGCTCGGCGCCGGCCTCGCGCAGGATGCGGATCGCCTCGAGCCCGATCGTCATGTGCTGGCTCACGCGCTGGCGGTAGAACGCATTGGCCATCCCGCGCAGCTTCAGCTCGCCGTGCAGCGGCTTGTCGGACACGCACAGCAGCGTGCCGTAGGGCACGCGCAGGCGGAAGCCGTTGGCCGCCACGGTGGCGCTTTCCATGTCGATGGCGATCGCGCGCGACTGGTTGAAGCGCGCGTACAGCGACTTGGACTTGAGTTCCCAGTTGCGGTCGTCGGTGGAGACCACCGTGCCGGTGCGCATGCGCGTCTTCATCTCGTTGCCGGACAGGCCGGTGATGCGCGCCACCGCTTCCTGCAGCGCGACCTGGATCTCGGCGATGGGCGGCACCGGCACCCACGGCGGCAGGTCGTGGTCGAGCACGTGGTCGTCGCGCACGTAGGCGTGCGCGAGCACGTAGTCGCCAAGCTGCTGCGAGCGGCGCAGGCCGCCGCAGTGGCCCACCATCAGCCAGCAATGCGGACGCAGCACGGCGAGGTGGTCGGTCATGGTCTTGGCGTTGGACGGACCCACGCCGATGTTGACCAGCGTCACGCCGAGCCGGTCCTCGCGCACGAGATGGTAGGCCGGCATCTGCGGCAGCGCGCGCGGGCGCTGCGCGTCGTCGGGCTCGGCCGCGCCGCGCACCTGCACCACGTCGCCGGGCTCGACGAAGCGCGCGTAGCCTTCGGCGCCCTGCGCATCGTCCGCCGCCATCAGCGAGCGGCCCAGCTCGATGAACTCGTCGACGTAGCGCTGGTAGTTGGTAAACAGCACGAAGCGCTGGAAATGCTGGGGCGCGGTGCCGGTGTAGTGGTACAGGCGCTGCAGCGCGAGATCCACGCGCTCGCCGGTAAACAGCGACAGCGGCCAGGCCTCGCCGGACACGGGCTCGAAGGTGCCGTTGGCGATGGCGTCGTCGATGCGGCTCAGTTCCGGCAGCACGAACGACGCCTCCAGCTCGCGCGCCTGCGTGTAGCTGATGTCGGTGGTGGAGGCTTCGATGACGAACGGCAGCGGGATCGGCCGCCGGCTCACGCCGACCACCACGGGCACGCGGTGGTAGCGCAGCAGGCGCTCGATCTGGTCGCGGTAGTAATCGGCCAGCAGGTCGGGGCGCGTGACCGTGGTGCCGTACACGCCGGGGTAGGCCACCGTGCCCCACGAGGGCCGGCTGTCGGTCACCATCGTCTCGAGGTTGACCGAGATGCCGAGATAGGGATAACAGGCGTGCGCCGCGGACGGCAGCGGCTGCCCGTGCGCGAACGCGTCGAAGCGCGCGCGTATGGCGCCGACCGATGCCTCGTAGATCTCGAGGATGCGGGCGAGCGCCGCGTCGGCGTCGTTGAACTCGGCCAGCTGATCGGCCGGATGGGCGGAAGAGAAGATCGAGGCGTTCATGGCAAGCATGATACCCCGCCGCAAGAGGGAAGCAACATGGCGGGCCGCCAAATTGACGGGCCTGCGCGCGCTCGCTACACTGCCAGCAGTCTTTGGCGGCCCCGCGCCGTCCTCGCCTCGTGACGCCCCCCGACAGAAGGGCTGCGCCGAGTTGCCGTATGTGCTTGCATGGGAGCCCCGATGGAAATCCGCAATCTGCTGCCCGACGAAATCGAGGCGGCCAGGCAACTGCTTGCGGCCAACGGCTGGGCACACCGGGTTGCCAACACCGAGCGCTTCGCCCGCCTGATCGCCAATTCGCAGCGCGTCGCGGTCGCGGTCGACAAGGGGGAGATCGTCGGCTTCGCGCGCGCCCTGTGCGACGACGTCTCCAACGGCTACCTGTCGATGGTGGCGGTGGCGCCGAGCCACCGGCGCCGCGGCATCGGCCGCGCGCTGGTGCGCCACATCGTCGGCAACGATCCCGACATCACCTGGGTGCTGCGCGCCGGCCGCTCTTCCGAGGCGGCCTTCTTCGGCCAGCTCGGCTTCGTGCCGTCGCTGGTGGCGATGGAACGCCGGCGCCTCTGAGCCGCCGCATCATGTCTTCCGCCGCGGGCTGGTTCCACTGGGCGCTGCTGTCGGCGGTGTTCGCCGCGCTGACCGCGATCTTCGCCAAGATCGGCCTCGCGGGCATCGACTCCGACCTCGCCACGCTGGTGCGCACCGCGGTGATCATCGTGGCGCTGGCCTTGTTCGTGGTGCTGACCGGCAAGTGGAGCAACCCGCTGGCGCTGTCGCCGCGCACCTGGACCTTCCTGCTGCTGTCCGGCCTCGCCACGGGCGCTTCATGGGTGTGCTACTTCCGCGCGCTGCAGATCGGCGACGCCTCGAAGGTGGCGCCCGTGGACAAGCTCAGCCTGCTGCTGGTGGCGGTGTTCGCCGTGGTCTTCCTGGGCGAGCGCCCGAGCCTGCGCGAGTGGGCCGGCATCCTGCTGGTGGGCGCCGGCGTGCTGGTGCTCGGCTTGCGGCGCTAGCGCCGGCGCGTCGCGGCAGCGGCGCCCGCGCGCGCTACCGGTCGGTGCGCACCGGCCCGTACTCGACCGGCACCCAGACATAACCGTGGCCTTCGGCGCGCACGTGGCCGATGCCCGGGAACGGCAGGTGCGCGCCGGCCACCCACAGCTTGCCGCGCGCGGCCTGCGCCAGGATCGCCTTGCGCGCGCTCACGGCCTGGCGGCTGTCCACGTCGAACGCCATCGCCACCTCCGGCCGGCGGAACTGCACCGCGTGGCTGTGCACGACGTCGCCCCAGACCAGCATGCCCTGCCCGCCCGACCTGAACAGGTAGCCGCTGTGGCCCGGCGTGTGGCCGTGCTCCGGCACCGCGGTGACGCCGGGCACCAGTGTGTCGCCGGCGCCATAGGCGCGCAGCCGGCCGGCGGCCTGGTAGGGCGCGACGGCGGCCCGCGCCAGCGCGAAGACCGCCTGCGCGTCCTGCGGCGCGCGCGCGGCGGCGGCTTCGTCCAGCCAGTAGGCGGCATCGGCCTGGTCGACGTACACCGTGGCGTTGGCGAACACCGGCTTGCCGTCGGCCACCAGGCCGCAGGCGTGGTCGGGATGCAGGTGGGTGAGCAGCACGGTGTCGACCTGGGCGGGCTCGTAGCCGGCCGCGCGCAGGTTCTGCGCCACGTGGCCCAGCGCGGAGCCGAAGCAGGCCGCCGTGCCGGTATCGACCAGCACCAGGTTGCCGCCGGTGTGGATCAGGTAGGCATTGACCGCGGTCTGCATGCCCGGCGTGCTGGCCACGAACATGCGCGCCAGCAGGCGCTGCACCTCGCGCGGGCTGCTGTACCTGAATATCTTTGTGTCGAGGTCGACATGCCCGTCGTACAGCGCGGTCACCTCGAACTGGCCCAGCATCATGCGGTAGTAGCCGGGCACCTGCGTCTTCTGCTGGGCCGGCGGGGCCGAGGCCGCCGGCGCCTGGGCCAGCGCGCCGGCCAGGGCCAGCACCACGCTCAGGGAAACCGCCAGCCGGCGGCGGCGGAGGAAACAAGGCAGGGTCGTCATGCAGCGCTCCAAAGCAATCCGGGGGCGGCGATCCTGCATTATCCCCGCAAAGTGCACTACGCGGCGGATCCGGCGGACCTGAGGTACGCCAGCACCGGTGCCAGCCCGGCCAGCGCGGGCGCCGCCTCGACCGCCCGCGCCGCCGTGCACCACGGATAGGGCAGGCGCGCCAGCCAGCCGTCGATAACCGGCTGCGCGGCCTCGGCGGGCAGGACCTCCATCGCCTCGATCACGATCTCCAGCGCCCGCACGCGGCGCTCGCCGCCGGTGCCGCCGAAGGTCCAGGCGTAGCGGCCGCAGCCCGCGCGCACGCTGCCGCTGGCCTTGTCGGTCATGCCGACCAGCCAGTCGCAGCGGTAGGTGGCGGCGTCGGCGGCCGGCGGCGCATCGGCCAGGCAGACGGTGTAGACGTTGTCGTAGGTCTGGCCGAAGCGCCGCACCAGCACCTCGCTGATCGCGGCCAGCCCCTCGCTGCGCGCGGGAAAGGCGATGGCCTCGGACTTGACCGTCATCTCCAGCACCGCGTCGGCGGCGAACGCATGCGCCATCCGGTGCGGGCGGTTTTCGTCCTTGGCGCGGATGTAGGCGACGATCAGCGACTGGGGATCGGAGGATGGCGAGAACGCCGGCGCGGAGGAAGAGTGCATGTTGGGCCTGTGTCGTGACTTGCGGATCTGCGCGCATGGTAGCCCGCCGCGGCGCGCCGCGGCGGCGCGGCCCTGCTGCCGGCAAGGTTGCCCGCCGCCGCGCTCACTCCGGCTGGATGTTGGCCGCCTTGATGATCTTGCCCCACTTGGCCGATTCCGCGGCCTGGAACTTCGCCAGTTCGGCCGGCGTGCTGGTGAACACGTCGGTGCCCGTGGACTGGTAGAAGCTGGCCGCGGTTTCGCTCTTCGCGGCCTTGACCATCAGCGCGTTGAGCTTGTCGACCACCGCCGGCGGCGTCTTCGCCGGCGCGTAGGCGGCGAACCAGTAGCTCATCTCGTAGCCCTTCACGCCGGCCTCGTCGATGGTCGGCACGCCGGGCGCCAGCGGCGAGCGCGTCTTGCCCGACACGCCCAGCGCCTTGAGCTTGCCGCTCTTGACCTGGGGCAGGCCGGTGGCGGTGTCGGTGATCATCATCTGGATCTGGTTGCCGAGCAGGTCGGTCACGGCGAGCGGGTTGCTCTTGTACGGCACGTGCAGCAGCTGCACGTGCGCCATCTGCTGGAACAGCTCGCCGGCGATGCGCGACGAGGAGCTGCCGCTGCCGAAGCTGAGCTTGCCCGGCTCCTTGCGGGCCAGCGCGATGAAGTCGCCCACGCTGTTGACCGGCAACTGCGGGTTCACCACCATGATCTGGCCGCCGCGGCCCAGCGCCGTGACGGGCGCGTAGTCCTTGACCGGGTCGTAGGGCAGCTTCTTGAACAGGTGCTCGTTGGCGGCGTGCGTGGTGTTGGTGGTGATCAGCACGGTGTAGCCGTCGGGGCCGGCCTTGGCCACGTCGCTGGCGGCGATGAAGCCGTTGGCGCCGGGCTTGTTGTCGACCACCACCGTCACCTTGGCATCCACCGTGATGGACTGGCCGATCGCGCGCGCGAGCTGGTCGGTGGCGCTGCCCGCGGCGAACGGCACCACGAAGCGGATCGGCTTGTCCGGAAACTCCGCGCGCGCCGGCCCCGCCAGCAGCGCGAGCGCGGCGGCGACGATGCCGGTGGCCGCCTTGAGGGCGGGGGCAAGCTGGGTGTGTACGGACATGTTGGGTCTCCAGTTGGAATTCTGATGTTGTGGTTTGTGGTGGTGGCCGGCTGTGGTACCGGGTCAGGCAGATCAGCCGGCGCCGGCCAGGCGCGGCGGCAGGGGCAGCCGGAGCTGCAGCAGCAGGAAGGACAGCGCCTTGCCGTGCGTGTCGAGGTTGAGCGCGTCGTTGACGCCGCCGTCGAGCACGCCGTCGATGACGAAGTTCATGGCCTGCAGCGACGGCACCAGGTAGCGCCTGACCGCGGCCGGGTGGCGATGGCTGAACAGCGCGGCCACCGCGTCCTCGGTGACGTGGGCCGCGAGATGGTCGAAGTCGCGCGGGTCGTAGGCGATCACGCTGATGTTGGAGCGGTCGCCCTTGTCGCCGGTGCGGCCGTGCGCGAGCTGGTAGAGGGCAATATCGGCGGTGGCGCTGGTGTGGGCAGTATTCATGGCAGCAGGGTATGGCTGGCGGTGACGGCGCCGCGCGGCACCAGGCAGGACATGGCGTTCAGGCGCGCGCGCAGCGCGGTGCGCACGCCGCCGCCGCCGGCGGGGCCGCAGGTGTAGAGCGCGTTGACTTCGCGCAGCAGCGCTTCGGCCACCGCCTTGTCCTCGTGCGCGAGCGCGGCGCGCAGGCGCACGTCCTGCGCCTGCGCTTCGCCGGGCTGGGGCTGCCGCACGAGCTCGCCGGCGTCGTCGGCGAACACGCTGCACACGCCGATCAGGTCGAAGCGGACCGGCGCGTCGTGGCCGAGCACGCCCATGCGCCGGCGCACGATGTCCGCGGCCAGGCGCGCGCGCGCCGCGGCGTTGGGGCCGGCGTAGGAGATCTCGCCCTCGGCGATCCAGCCGCCTTCGCAGAACAGGTTGGCCTTGAGCTGCGCGGGCCGTTCGTGGCCGCGCACGTTGCGCACCGCCACGCGGTCGGGGCCGAGCTGCTCGACGGTGGCCGCGCCGATGTCGGCCACCACGTCGGGCGTGAGGTAGGCGGCCGGGTCGTGCACCTCGTACAGCAGTTGTTCCTTGACGGTGCGCAGGTCCACGCAGCCGCCGGTGCCGGCGGCCTTGCCGACCTCGATGTTGCCGTCGGCGTCCAGGCGCACGATCGGGTAGCCGACCGCGTGCACGTCGGGCACGTCCTTCATGCCGGGATCGGCGAAATAGCCGCCCGTGACCTGGGCCCCGCATTCGAGCAGGTGGCCGGCGATGGTGGCGCGCGCCAGGCGGTCCCAGTCCTGCCACGACCAGCCGAAATGCGCCATTGTCGGACCCACCGCCAGCGCCGGGTCCGCCACGCGGCCGCACACCACCACCTGCGCGCCGTCGGCCAGCGCGTCGGCGATGCCGCGCGCGCCGAGGTAGGCGTTGGCGCAGACGAAGCGCGCCTCGGGGAAACCGGCGCCGATGGCCTGCCGCAGCAGCGCGCGGCCGGCCTCGTGCGAGAGATCGTCGCCCTCCACCACCGCCACGCGCGGCGGCGCCAGGCCGAGTTCGGCCGCCAGCGCGCGCACGCGCGCGGCGGCGGCGCGCGGGTTGGCGGCGCCGAAATTGCCGACGATGGGAATGCCGTGGGCCAGGCACAGCCCGAGCACCGGCGCCAGCAGCGCATCGAGCAGCGGCTCGTAGCCGCGTGCCGGGTCGGCGCGCCGCGCGAGCTGCGCCAGCGCCAGCGTGCGCTCGGCCAGCGTCTCGAACATCAGCACGGCGGGGCCGCCCGCGGCGATCATGGTGCGCACCACGGGCAGCGCGGCATCCGTGCGGTCGCCGGAAAAGCCGGCGCCGCAGCCGATCTGCAAGGTGGCGCTGGCGGGGACGGAAGCGGTCATGGGACGAAGCCTGGTGAAGCGGGCGCGGGCCCGCGATGCAAGGTCGGCGCCCGTGGGCACCGTGGGCAGATTCTAGGGCCGCCGGCCTGCGCCGAAAAACGGATAATTTGGATTAATCTATCGACTTTCCGGATAAAAGCGCGGCCGCGGGAAATGCGCTTGCGCACCCCGCCGCCGCCCGCTGCGATGAACCTCTCCGTCAAGCACCTGCGCGCCTTCGTGGCGCTGGTCGCGCACCGCAACTTCACCCGCGCGGCGCAGGCCTGCCACCTGTCGCAATCGGCCTTCAGCGCGCTGATCCAGACGCTGGAGGAACAGGCCGGCACGCGCCTGTTCGAGCGCACCACGCGCCATGTGGAGCTGAGCGTGGAGGGGCGGCGCTTCGAGGAAGTGGCGGCGCGCCTGCTGGCGGATTTCGAGACCGCGTTCGCGGAGCTGCGCGACCACGCCGAGCGCCGCAAGGGGCGGATCTCGGTCGCGGCGCTGCCCTCGCTGGCGGCGGGCGACCTGCCGCCGCTGCTGGCCGCGTTCCACCAGCGCTATCCGGGCATCGCCATCGAGCTGTTCGACCTGCTGGCCGACGGCTGCATCGACATGGTCCGGCGCGGCCGCGCCGACTTCGCGCTGGCGCCCGCGCCGGCGCAGGACGGCGACCTGCGCGTGGAGCCGCTGGTGGCCGACCGCTTCCACCTGGTGTGCCCGGCGGACCATCCGCTGGCGCGGCGCCGCCGCGTGGCGCCGCAGGCGCTGGCGGGGCTGCCGTTCATCCAGCTGTCGCGCACCAGCAGCGTGCGCCAGCATCTGGACGCGGCGCTGCATCCGCTCAAGCTCAACGGCGTGATGGAAGTGGAGCATCTCGCCACGGTGGCGGCGCTGGTGGCGGCGGGGCTGGGCGTGACGGTGGTGCCGGCGCTGGCGCTGTTCCAGTTCCAGCAGGAGAGCCTGGCGATCCGGCCGCTGCAGCTGCCGTCGCTGGTGCGCGACATCTGCCTGGTGCGGCTGCGCGAGCGCGGCGATTCGGCCGCCGCCGCGGCGATGATCGAAGCCGTGCGGGCGCACTTCGGGCGCGCCGCGGGCGGCGGCGCGCGCTGAACGGCGGCGCTGCCGTCAGAAGTGCGCGAGGTAGCCGCCGTCCACCGCCAGCACGTGGCCGGTGACGTAGGACGCGGCCGGCGAGGCGAGGAACACCGCCGCGCCCGCGACCTCCTCCGGCTGGCCCCAGCGGCCCAGCGCGGTGCGCTGGCGCAGCCATTGCGCCACGCTCTCGTCGGCCACCATCGGCTGGTTGGGCTCGGTGGCGAAGTAGCCGGGCGCGATGGCGTTGACGGTCACGCCGTCGCGGCCGAGGTCGGCCGCCATCGCGCGCGTGAGCGCGTCGAGGCCGCCCTTGGTGGCGGGATAGAGCACGTCGTTGGCGCGCGCCACCTGCCCGGCGATCGAGGTGACGTTGATGATGCGGCCGTAGCCGCCATCGCGCATGCGCCGCGCGGCGCGGCGGCACAGCGCGTAGGGCGCGACCAGGTTGGTCTCCAGCATCTCGCGCAGGTCGCCGGCGCCGAGCTCGGCCATGCCGCTGCGCTTGCGCGCGCCGGCGTTGTTGACGAGGATGTCGAGGCGGCCGTGGCTGGCGTCGATGCGCGCGAAGGCGGCCGCGACCGCGG